>CALAKE010000556.1 GCA_937922775.1 uncultured bacterium
TGCGCCATCTTCGACGGGGATGGCCACATGGTGGCCCAAGGTGAGCATATGCCTGTCCATCTGGGGTCGATGCCGCTCTCCGTGGAGGCAGCAATCGAGTACACGGACATGCGGCCGGGCGACATGGTGGCCGTTAACGACCCGTTCTGCGGCGGCACACACCTACCCGATATCACGCTTGTCGAACCGGTGTATCTCGACGGAGATCACGAGCCGACCTTCTACGTCGCCAACCGGGCTCACCATTCCGACGTGGGCGGCATGACGCCGGGCTCGATGCCGTTGTCTCGCTCCATCTACCAGGAAGGCATTCGCATTCCGCCTGTTCGCCTGATCAAGGAGGGACAGGTCGACGGCGACCTCATGGCGCTGATTCTCGCCAACGTTCGTACGCCGACGGAGCGCGAGGGCGACTTGACTGCCCAGATCGCTTCCAACCGTACCGGCACCCGGCGCCTCCACGGCATTGCCAGCAAGTACGGCGTCGAGATGGTCGTCCACTACATGCACCACCTGCAGGCCTACGCGGAGCGCATGACTCGAGAGGCGATCAGGCTGATACCCGACGGCGTTTACGAGTTCGAAGATCGCATGGACGACGACGGTCAGGGCAGTGGTCCTCTGCCGCTTTTCGTGAAGCTCACGGTCGATGGTGACAAGGCGATCGTCGACTTCTCGGGCAGCGCCCCGCAAGTGGACGGGAGCGTCAACGCTATCTACGCCATCACCTTGTCGGCCGTGATGTACTGCTTCCGTGTGATCGTCCCCTTCGCTATCCCGTCCAACTACGGCACGATACAACCTCTCGAGGTCGTTGCGCCCGAAGGCTGCTTCCTGAACGCGCTACCGCCGGCCGCCGTCGCCGGAGGCAACGTCGAAACCTCACAACGTATTGTCGATACCGTGCTCGGCGCTCTTGCGCAGGCCATTCCGAATCGTATTCCAGCAGCCAGCAGCGGCACCATGAACAACCTGACTCTCGGCGGCACCGACCCCCGTACAGGAACCGCCTTCGCCTATTACGAGACCATCGCCGGCGGCATGGGAGCGCGCCCCTGTGCCGATGGGCTCGATGCCACCCACACCCATATGACCAACAGCCTCAACACGCCGATCGAGGCATTGGAGCACGCCTACCCTTTCTTGGTCCGTCGCTACGAGATTCGTCGTGGGTCGGGCGGGCGTGGCAGATTTCGAGGGGGCGACGGAATTCGCCGCGAGGTGGAGCTTCTTTGCCCTGGACAGGTCACTATCCTCAGCGATCGTCGCCTGAATCCGCCCTACGGCCTGCAGGGCGGCTCGCCCGGACGACCTGGAAGAAATGTGATCACAGAGGAGGGGGTCGAGCGCGAGATTCCCTCGAAGGCGAGTGTCTGGGTGGAGGCTCATACCACCATCAGCGTCAGAACTCCGGGGGGTGGTGGCTACGGTGCACGAGGAACTGATCTGGAGACGCCTGATGATGAATCCGCGGCCAATGAGACGAATGAGGACAACGGTCAATAGGAGTTGGCGAGCGGGCATACTCATCGCCCTCACGCCATTGCTCGCCGCCGCCTGCGCGTCCGAGATCGAGCTGGTCCCCGAGAACAAGCCACTGACTCCCGAGAGCCTCGGGTGGATCGAGCAACTGGAGGCGGTAGAGGCTCAAGACCGGTACGAGGCTGCCCAGGCCCTGGGCAAGAAGGGACCCGAGGTCGAACTTGCGGTCCCCGCCTTGATAACGGCGCTATCGAAGGAGGAAGTCGTAGGTGTCCGGTGGGGGATCATCTGGGCTCTGGGGAGAATCGGCCCCGCGGCTCCAGGCGTATTGGATACCCTGGTCACGGCGCTTTCTGATCCCGACGACCACATCCGGCACGAGGCGGCTAGGGCACTGGGCACGATGGGACCGTCAGCAAAGTCGGCCCTGCCTGCTCTGGAAGCAGCGAGCGGCGATCGCAATTCCGCCGTCGAAGAAGCAGTACGTCTCGCCATCGAGAGTATCGGGTAGTTTTGCTGGCCGTGCTGAGACCGCTATGGGCCTGCCCATCAATCGGAATCTCACGTGTCCAGGAGTCTGCGTAGCTCAGCGGTATGAGCCGGACCCGTGCCGCAGCAGGACCCGATGAGACGAGCTCCCATTTGCAGCCAGCCCTCCGCGTGCCGTGCGTAGGCGGAGGGCTCGACGCTATCCGTGTTGACCCAGCCCTGTTCCTCATCGACATAGCCCACGTTGCCATAGGCACCAGTCGGGAGCTCCGTATGGTCCATGACCTCCCGCAGCGAAACCCGAATGTCGGGGGTTGGCGTGCAGTTGATCACGATTCCATCGGGCCCCATAGAATCCAGAACGCCGACGGCTTCTCTCACGGGTTCTCCCGACAAGAGGAATGGCTCTCTGCCACAAACCAAACCGACGATTGTGGGCAGTCCGGCTTCGAGCGCAGCTTCTGTGGCAGCCACCGCCTCCCGAATCGAGTTCATCGTCTCCACAAGGAAAAGATCCACGCCAGCCTGCTGGAGATGGGTAACGATTTCTCGATGCTCATCTCTGAGTGAGCTCGCTGCGGGCACCAACCCTGGCTCATAGCAATCCTCGAGAGGCGCCACGCTCCCTGCCACCCAAACCCCCGCGTGCCCACCCGCCGCCTCCCGCGCGATCTCCACCGCCTGCTTGGTGAGAGCCGCAGATTGCTCACCCATCTCGGCTTTTCGTAGGGATCGGCGATGGGTGCGAAAGGTGTTGGCGGTAAGGACTTCGGCACCCGCCGCAACGTAGTCGGAATGGATGGCCGCGAGAACCTCAGGCGCCTCGATCAATGCCCACGTCGACCAAAGGGGCAATCGTGTGTCAACGCCGCGCCGGTTGAGCTCGGTGCCGACAGCACCGTCAAGCAGCAGGGGTGGCCCCGAATGGAGGCGATCGTGAAGAGTGGGAGAAGTCATTCTCTTAAGATAGATTACCTCTGGCGTCTTTTGGAAACGGCTTGCCGTTTCTATTGTCGGCGTCGTTGTCCACACTTCGCTGCCATGAGAGACAGGTTCAGTCCTCCAACAGGTTCCAGGAGATACCAGATGCTGAGACACCTCCTGCGATTCGGCTTCCTCGTCGCCCTTCTCACCCTGGTGATGGTCACGGCGCCCTCCGACGTCTTCGCACAGAGCGAGCGCTTCGAGAAGTTCGCGGAAACCACGCCCAGGGCAGGAGAACAAGCCCCCGACTTCACACTGAAGACGCTCGACGGAGAGATATTCACGCTCAGCGAAGCGGCAGCCAACCAGCCCGTTGTCATCGAATTCGGTTCATATACGTGACCACCATTTCGGCGGCGGGCCGCCGCTGTGGAGGAAGTGAGGGAGCGCTTCGAGGACCGGGTGCTGTTCATCGTTCTGTACCAGCGTGAGGCACACGCCGGGGAATCTCGTTTTGTGGACATCGAGCAGCCTGAGACGATGGAGGCTAGAGCCGCGCTGGCGTCGAAGTCGTGCGAGGAGCTCAACATTGCGACCCTCGTCGTGATCGACGACATGGAAAACACCGTCCGCAAGGCCTACGGGGAGCTTCCCAACAGCGCCTATATGATTCAGAAAGGCGGCGGGATTTTCTACAAGGAAGCCTGGGCACGGCCGGACGAGTGGGGCCCTCAGCTGGAGAAACTCCTGGACGGGCAGGAGTAGGTTCGATCTCGACCTGACGGATCCTGGCGCAGGCAGCTCCTGGGCGCCGCCTTCAGTCGATTCGTTCGACCTCGACGCGAGTGTCGTTGAAGCAAGCTCCGCCAGCGATGTCCGTGAGAGTGTCGGGCGCCAACGCATTACTGGTGGTGCCGCTGAGCGTATTATGGCCCCAGATACCTTTCGCCATGAACGCTACCCCGGGTCGTGTTTGCTCGCTCAGCATCACCTCGCAACGCATCTCGCCTCGGTCGTTGTAGACCCGCACGACGTCGCATGAGTCGATGCCCCGCGCCTCAGCGTCGTCGGGGTGCATGAGCAGTGGGACCTGGCCCGCGCGCACCTGCCCGAAAGTCGAGCTGACCGTACGCTTGGTGGCGGGCGAAATCAGGACAAGAGGATACTCTGCGCCATCAGGCTCGCCCTGATAGCAATACAGCCCGCCTGTCGCCGCGGCATCTTCATCCAGCTCCGGCGGAACCAGGTGGGCTCTCTGGCCCACGGTATCCGGCCAGACATCTTTGAACTGAACGGGCCGATCACCGAAGGCAGGCAGGGCGATGTGTTCTTTCGCCAATGCCTCCATTACCCTGCTGCTATCGTCGCCTTCCCCTGCAACGATCGCGGCGATCAGTTCGTCTTCGCTCTCCGCGTCGCCTGGCTGCGAAACCCCCACGCGATCGCAGAGGTCCGCGAAGACCTCGTAGTTGGGACGGGCCTCCCCCACCGGAGGGATCACGGGATCGCTACGCTGCAGCGCGTAGGCACCGTACCCGGCATTGAGCTCGGTGTGCTCGAGGAACGTAGTAGCCGGCAGGATCACATCGGCATATAGCGCCGTATCCGTTAGCACCTGAT
>CALAKE010000557.1 GCA_937922775.1 uncultured bacterium
ATTGGCGTATTCCGTGGCTCCCACTCCCCAGGCGAGAGCGTTGTTGCATCCGCCCATGCAGGTGTGGCTATCGGTGGCCTGAATGAACTCGCCCGGGCTCACCATCTCCTGGCGCGCCACTTCGTGGCAGATTCCCGGGGAAATGCCGTCGCGCGTGAGGAAATCACGCACGCCAGTGTGCTCCTGAAACTGCCGTTGCAGGTCTCGCATGGTTTCGATGTTGCCGAGAAACGGCTGGAATCGCTTGACGTCGTCCGCATAGACGAGATGGTCCTCGAACGCGGCGAATCGGTCGGCATCGCAAACCGCATAGTCGTCGCCATACTCCTGCCGCAGGAAGTAGTGCACCTGCGCCGAGGTGAAGTCGTGTGAATAGCCGCCGTCGACGCACACAAGGACAGCGTCTCCTGGCTTGACGAAGTCCGAGCCCGGATCATCTCGGCCCATGAGGTGGCGAGCGAGGATCTTCTCGCCCATGGTCATCGGTCGATCCTCGGTACCGTGTTCCGGGATCTCGACATCCCCGTCTCGCAGAGCCGTGGCGAACGAGAACAAACCGCCGTGGCGCACGATCAGCTGGCTGACCGCGTCGAGCCCCTGGCAAAACTCCGCCAGCGGCACTTCCTCGCCGGCTTCCAGCCGGACCAAGATGTCATGGTCGGCCATCAAAACGCCCTGATTGATGTTGTTGCGGGCATGAATGGGAGCAAAGGACCCGGCGACGGCGATGCGGATGCCACTGAACTTTTCGGCTTGCACAGCAGTCTCGCGGGAGCTGCCCACTCCCTTACGGAACCCGGAGACGACTACCTCGAAGTTGCCATCGCGCAGGGCGTCGCGGATCGCGACGCGCTTGTCATCCGCCAGAAGGCCGGCATAGGCCTCGCGGGCGATGTCTTCGGGACGGTGCCAGAAGCAGACCCAGGCCGGGGTCATGGTGTCCGTGTTGATGTCGTCGAGGAGGTCTTCAATCTGTAGCTCACCCATGCTCAGCTTCAGCTCGCCGTCGAGCTGTTGCCGAATGAGCTCGGGATCCTTAGTCAGGAAGAGGACGCGTTTGCCCGGAGTGAGCTTCACGGAGTCTGGCAGCATGGTGGTGCGATCCTCACAGCGGATCTGCCCAGGGGCATATCCGGCGATGGGCCGATTTCAGACATCTGAAGGTCGGGGGGATTTTACCACTGGGCAGGTGCCGCCCTGGATTGGCCGACTTTCGTTCGTCAGCTCGCGAGTCTCGCTCCATTTCGCACGCTGCGAGCCAGGCGCAAGTGAAACGAGGCGGCGGGGCAGGATGCCCCACCGCCTCTACCTTCTTGCTGCCAATCCTTCCTCGGCCCTCTACCGCCACCAGGACCGAAATCAGGCGAAGGACATCAGCGTCTCTTCGACGACTCCCTTCACCAGGTCGACCTTGTAGCCGTTGTGCTCCAGGGGGTCCGCCTCGCGCACCGCCGCTGCGGCAGCATCGGCGGCCACATCCTGGCTGATGCGCTCACCTGCAATGGCTTCCTGCAGAGGTGTTGATCGCCAAGGAATCGGCGCCACTCCACCGAGCACCGCGCTCGCCTCGCTCACACGGCCGCCATCGATCTTCATTACCAGCGCGAGACTGGTGAGTGCAAAATCCCAGGCGCCGCGCTCGCGCAGCTTGCGGTACGTGCTGACGGTTCCCTCTGCCGGAGCCGGCAGAAACACGTCGGTGATGATCTCGCCGCTATCGAGGATGTTCTCGCGCGCGACGTCGGTCTCTGGCGGCACGAAGAACGCCTCCAGTGGGATGGTGCGCTCGGAGGTTCCCCTCGCCAGCCGCACCGTGGCGCCCAGTGCCACGAGGGCAGGAGCGGTGTCGGACGGGTGGACGATGAAGCAGGGCGCGCCGCCAAAGATGGCGTGATACTGGTTTTCGCCTTCCACGGCGTAGCACATGTCACCGCCTTTCTTCAGGCAGTGGAACTCGCCCCGGAAGTACCAGCAGCGCGGTCGTTGGCAGAGGTTTCCGCCGACGGTGCCCTGATTGCGGAGCTGGGGGCTGGCTGCCGATTCGGCGGCCTCGGCCAGGACCGTGTAACGATCGCGGATGATTTCGCTATTCGCCAACTCGGCGAGCGTTGTCAGGGCGCCGATCCGTAGACCCCCGTCGGCCGTTTCCTCGATTCCCCTCATCTGGTTGAGGCCACTCAAGCTCACCACCTTGGGTGCCTCGAACACGCCGTCACGCAGGCATCCAAGCAGGTCGGTGCCTCCGGAGTGGGCATGTGCCTCGTCGCCAGCAAGCTGCTCGAGTGCCTCTGACATCGACTCGGGACGGATGTACGCGAATTTCGGTAGCATCGCCTAACCCCTCCCTTCTCTCTTCGCGGCCAGCTTTTCGACCAGAGACGTTGGGTTGATGGGAGTGGAGGTGATTCGCACCCCCACGGCGTCGTAGACGGCATTGGCGACCGCCGCCGCCGTCGGAATGGTTACCGGCTCGCCGATACCCTTGGCGCCCGTGGTATTGAAGTCGTCCCCGAGATCGATGGCCACCGAGGACATGTCCGCCGGGACATCCATCGCAGTGGGGATCTTGTAGTCATGGAAGTTGCGGTTGACCATCTTGCCGGTCTGGTTGGCGTCGAGAATACGGCGCTCGGTCATGCCGAGGCCGATTCCCATGGTGATGCCGCCGTAGATCTGGTTGTCGTAGGTCATGCGGTTCAAGACGCGGCCACTGTCGTGCGCGCCGAGAAAGCGCAGCACCTCGACCTCACCGGTTAGTGTATTGACCTCGACCTCGCAGAACTGAGCCGCAAACGGGCAGGTAGCGGTGTCCTCCGGGTTGGGGCCGCGATAGCCCACCCCGACGACGACCTGGGCGGCGCGGAAGGCGCCGATTCGGCCCACCGCAACGCTCTTGTCGGGATCCACTGTCGAACGGACCTCGCCGTTCTCGAGGACCAGATCCTCGGCCGGCGCCTCGAGCTCCCCTGCGGCCATCTTGATGATCTGGCTCTTGCAGTTGAGTGCAGCGTCGCGCACGGCCGGCGATTCGGTGGGGACGGTCTTGCTGCCGCCACTCGCCGAGGCGTACTGCGTCGTGCCCGTGTCGGCGTACTCGATCGTGATGCGCTCCAGCGGCACGCCGAGCTCCTCGGCGACGACCATAGCCATCACCGTCTTGGTGCCCGTGCCGATATCGGCGGCGCCCATGTTCAGGTTCACGCTACCATCCCGGAAGAGCTTGACCGTCACCGTCGAGGGTGGGCCACCCGCTCCGGCAACCCAGTTGCAGGCCGCCATACCGACGCCCAGGCGCCAGGGATCGCCCGCCGCCTCGTTATCCCGGTTGGCGGCGACCGTCCGGTCCCGCGAGCTCGCCAGGTCAAAGGCCGCGGCCCCCTCCTCGATGCACTCCTTCAGGCCGGTCACAGAGTAGGGTGTCCCGCCGCGTGCCTGGGAAATCAGAGGCACATTGCGCGCCCGGAAGACCTCCGCTTCGAGACCAACGGCCTCGGCCAGTTCGTCCATGAGCTGTTCCAGCGCCCA
>CALAKE010000558.1 GCA_937922775.1 uncultured bacterium
GTAAGCAACTTAAGGATCAATATAACAGATATTGCAATATTGCATTATTTGTGAACGCGCCCAATTCTCTCCTTCACTCAAAATTCACGATAGCCCGGCTAGAAATTCATGCCAGTACTTACGTACCACTGGAGGAAGTTCCTCATGAGATCGTATCGGTTTTGGGTTTCTGGCGCCATGCTGGCGCTTGCCGCGACCGCGGCACCAACCGTAGCCAAAGGTGGCCAAGCTGCAGCTCTTAAGGGATGATCCGGGATTCCCAAACCACGCAGTAGGCTCAATCGATTGAAAGGATGCAGGTATGCAACGGCTCTTGATCCTCGGCGGCGGCACGGCCGGGACGATGATGGCGAACAAGCTGGCTGACGTGCTCGATAGAGACGAGTGGCACATCACGATCGTCGATAGCACTGAGACACACTACTACCAGCCTGGCTTCCTGTTCATACCGTTCGGTATCTATACACCGCGTGACGTCATCAAGCCGCGCCGAGACTTCTTCCCGCGCGGAATCGACTGTCACATTTCAGAGATCGATCGCATCGACCCCGAGAACAACCGGGTCATCCTGGCAAACAACGTGGTGCTCTCCTACGACTATTTGATCATCGCCACCGGGTGTCAGACACACCCGGAGGAAACCGAAGGTCTGATGGACGAGGAGTGGGGAAAGAGCAAGTTCGAGTTCTACACCGTCCAGGGTGCTGAAGCGCTGCGCAAGGCGCTCAAGTCTTGGGAAGGTGGCCGGCTCGTACTCAACGTTGCCGAAATGCCCATCAAGTGTCCGGTGGCTCCGCTGGAATTCCTGTTCCTTGCCGATTCGTACTTCACCGAGATGGGCATGAGGGAGAAGGTAGACATCCACTATGTCACCCCGCTCCCGGGCGCATTCACGAAGCCCAAGGCCTCGGAAATGCTCGGCAACTTCCTGGAGCAGAAGAACATCAAGCTCACGACCGAGTTTTCGATCGGCAGCGTCGACAACGAGAAGAAGGCCATCCTGTCGTGGGATGAAGAAGAGATCCCGTATGACATCCTCGTATCGATTCCCACGAACATGGGTGCCAAGTGCATCGAGCGGAGCGGCATGGGCAACGAGTTTCACTTTGTCCATACCGACAAGGAAACGCTGCGGTCTCGGGATTTCGACAACATCTTCGTCATCGGGGACGCGACGAATCTCTCGAGTTCCAAGGCCGGCTCCGTCGCGCACTTCCAGTCCGACATCTTGTTCGAGAATTTCCTCGACCACGTTGACGGCCGTCCCATGCACGCCAAGTTCGACGGCCACGCCAACTGCTTCATCGAGTCGGGGTTTGGCAAGGGCATGCTCATCGACTTCAACTACGATGTTGAGCCGCTGCCCGGACACTTTCCATTCCCTGGCGTAGGGCCGTTCTCCCTACTGCAAGAGACCAAGATGAACCACTACGGCAAGCTGATGTTCCGGTGGATCTACTGGCATCTCCTGCTGCGCGGCGCCGAGTTGCCCTTGGAGCCGCAGATGTCCATGGCCGGAAAGAGGCCGTAACCATGCAAGGCACCGATCAGGCCGCCGAACTCCAAGAGCAGATCGACGCGCTGAATCGCAAGCTCGACTTCATCGTAGACGAACTCGAGCACCAGAAGCGTCATCGGCTGGAGATGCAGGACCTCAAAGAGGACCTGACGATCGTCGCCAAGGATCTGTATCAGACGACGGTCGTGGAGCTGGAGGAGGTCTCCGACCACGTACGGCCGGGAGACACCGTATTCTTGCTCAAGAAGCTGCTACGGAACGTCAACAACCTATCAGCAGCATTCGATCAGCTCGAGAGTGCGAGGGATCTCCTTGCCGACCTCACACCGATCACCAAAGAGGTGTATTCCAGCGCGCTCGTCGCCATGGAGGACTTGGACCGCAAGGGCTATTTCGAGCTTGCTCGCAAGGGCAAGTGCCTCGCAGACAGCGCCGTCCCCACCATTGTGGAAGAGGATATCGATGAGCTGTGCGAGAACGTCCCACGGCTCATTCGCTGGATGAAGGCCGTGACCCAACCAGGGACGCTGCAGTCCCTGGAGACCATGGTCGTCGCTCTCGAGCGGGGTGAGGCCTCGGCGCGTGAGGATTGGAGCCTATTCCGCCTCCTCAGGGAGATGAACAAGCCCGAGACGCGCAAGGGCATGGCAGCAATGCTGGAATTCGTGAAGGGACTCGGTGCTCCTAAGGGTGCTCGCGCCCTGGAGGCCGGAGCAAACATAGTCGAGACAAAGGAGTAGGATCGTGGCTACCGCAGAATTCGCAGGCAAGACCGTTGAGCTGGATGCCGACGGCAACCTCGTGAACTTGGCAGACTGGAACCAGGACATTGCCAAGGCCATCGCCGCCGAAGAAGGCATCGGTGAGCTAACGGACGACCACTGGAAGGTGATCAACTTCATGCGCCAGGTGTTCGAGAGCGAGGGCGACGCACCGTCCATCCGCCGTCTGGGCAAAGAGAGCGGCGTCGATACCAAGGGACTGTACAAGCTGTTCCCCAAGGGCCCGGCCAAGAAGTCCGCGAGGATCGCCGGCCTCCCCAAGCCCAAGGGCTGCATCTAGAGGAGATTGATTCAATGACTGATCAGACCCCCCAGCCCATCGAGAAGGTCTCCATTGTCATCAGCAGGGGATCGCTCGAGGCTGTGTATCCCGGCCTCATCATGGCCAACGGCGCCCGCATGGAGGGCATCGAGGCACAGTTGTTCTTCACCTTCTTCGGACTCGAAGCAGTGATCGACAAGAAGATGGACAAGCTCAAGGTCGCCACCGTAGGCAACCCAGCCATGCACATGCCAACCTTGCTCGGAGCCTTGCCCGGCATGTCGGCGTTCGCGACGTCCATGATGAAGAAGGAAATCGAAAAGCTCGACATCCCTCCAATCCGCGAGTTCATCACGCTGATCCACGACTCCGGATGCGAGCTCTACGGGTGCAAGGCCACCGTAGACATGTTCCATCTGAGCAATGACGACTTCTGCCCCGAAGTCGATGAGGTGATCACGGTCGGTGAATTCTATGAAAAGTCGGCCGGCGCCCAGATCAT
>CALAKE010000559.1 GCA_937922775.1 uncultured bacterium
CTGGCATCAGAGGATGGCCTCCATCCTCTCCAACGTCAGTTCGTCGATAGGTGGGCTTTCCAGTGTGGCTTCTGTACGCCGGGCATGTTGATGACAGCATTGGCGTTCCTGGGTGAGAATCCCCAGCCGACGCCCGATGAAGTGCGGCAGGCAATCGAAGGCAATCTGTGCCGATGCACCAACTACCGCAACATCATCGAGGCGGTCGTAGCGGCCGCCTCCAATGGCTCGGCGCCATGACCGCGGTTGTCGGAAACCCGGCCGCTCGAATCGGGGCGGCCGACATCGTTTCCGGAAAGGCTCGATACACGGCCGATCTCGACATGCCCGGAATGTTGGCCGGTGCACTTCTGTATCCGACTATCACCCCTTCCCGCATATTGCGTGTTGATACCTCGCGAGCTCGCGCTCTACCGGGCGTGATGGCCGTCCTCACCCACGCAGATGTCCCCGGTCTCAACCGCTACACCTACTCGTATGTAGAAGATCAGCCTCTGCTCGTGTCAGAATTCGCGCAGTATCCGGGCGACGCCATCGCGGCCGTGGCAGCCATCGATGAGGCGGCCGCGCAGGCGGCTCTGCGGTCCATCGACGTCGTGCTCGAACCGTTGGAAGGCGTATTCGATCCGATCGAGGCAATGCGTCCGGGAGCGCAGCAAGTGTGGCCGGATCGACCGAATCTCCACAATCATTTGGTGATCGAGCACGGCGACATCGAGGCCGGCTTCGCAGGCGCCGCGGTTGTCGTCGAGGGCGAATACACAACCCAGCTGATCGAACAGGCTTTCCTGGAGCCGGAAGGGGCCGTCGCCACCGTCGACGTCGATGGCACCATTGTCGTGTACGCATCGTGCCAGGCACCGCATCGGGACCGAGGGCAGATCGCGCGCGCTCTCGGCATCTTCGAGAACCAGGTACGGGTGATCACCCCCTACATCGGAGGTGCCTTCGGCGGCAAGGACGAAGCCCACGTGCAGATCCACGCTGCCCTCCTCGCCCAAGCCACCAGACAGCCGGTCAAGGTCGTCCGTAGCCGCGAGGAGTCCATCCGTACACACGTGAAACGTCATCCGATAAGAGTTCACTACAAGAGCGGGGCCACGAAGGACGGGCGCCTCACGGCGATTCACGTCAGGGCGATCGGCGATACAGGGCCATACGTCAACGCGGGCGCCGAGGTGATGAGCGTGCTGGCCGCATCTGTCTTTGGGCCCTACAACGTCCCCAACGCCCGAATCGAAGCTTTGACGATGCACACGCACAACCCCATCTGCGGCGCGATGCGTGGTTTCGGAATCCCACAGGGGATGTTCGCCTGCGAGCGGCAGATGGACAAGCTGGCCCGCGAGCTTGGAGTCGATCCGTTCGCGATCCGTGCGCTCAACGGCCTCGAGACCGGCGCCACCCTCCCTACAGGGGCTGTGTTGCGTGAGGGTCGACCCATGAAGGCCTGCCTCGAGGAGGCTGCCGCCCGGTCGGGGTGGCATCAGCGGGATGAATTCGAACGATCCCCGGCTCCGCACCTGCGTCGGGGCTGGGGAGTTGCCGCCAACATCTTCACGGTGGGCCTCGGACGCAACACCCAGGACAGTGCTGCGGCGAGCTTGGAGATGAATACCGACGGCACGGCCATTCTGCGAACGGGCGCCGCCGACATGGGTCAAGGAGCCCACACGGCCCTGGCCCAGATTGCGGCTGAAGAGCTAGGGATCGAACTCGATGCAGTTCGGACGGTGACCCCGGATACGGACCTGACACCCGACGCCGGGCCGTCGAGCGCCAGCCGAGCGACCTTCCTCTCGGGCAACGCCACCCGGCGCGCCGCGGCTGCAATCGTCGAGTCGCTCCTCCAAACAGCGTCCCTGGTCACCGGCCGGCCACTCGATGAGCTCACCCTGCGCGACGGCCATGTCCAGGCCGCCGGGGAGCAACTAGCGACGGTCGCCGAGATAGCTGCCGAGGCCAAGGAGGCCAACCTGCCGCTGCACTCCGACGGCTTCTACGTCATGGAGTACCCGGAAACGCTCCCCGACGATGCCTACCCCTACGCCCATCAGGTGTTTACCTTCGGAACCCAGGTAGCTCAGGTTCTGGTCGATATCGAGATCGGTTCTGTGACTGTGGAAGAGCTGACAATCGTGCAAGACGCCGGTCGGGTCATCAATCCCGGAGGGGCCCTTGGACAGCTCGAAGGCGGAGCGGCGATGGGTGTCGGATATGCGCTCTTCGAAGAACTCCACACGACCGGAGGCCGGGTCCTCAACGACACTTTGGAGAACTACCTGATACCCACCTCGCGCGATCTACCTCCGATGAAAGTCGGTCTGATTGAGATCCCGGAGCCTTTCGCCCCATTCGGCGCCAAAGGAATCGGCGAAGCCACGCTGACACCCACCGCTCCGGCCATTGCTAACGCTGTGGCCGACGCGGTCGGCGTGTCCCTCGACGAACTGCCGCTCACTCCCGAGCGGGTGTTGGCAGCTATCGCCCGAGGCGAGGTGTAGCCGTGCAGCCCCTCATGGTCGTCGGCGAAAGTGTCGCTCAGCTCGACGCGACCGAGATCGTCACGGGGGCGGCCCAGTACGTTGCCGACCTCGATTTTCCGGGAATGCTCACCGGGGCCCTCCTCTACCCGCCACACGCCTGCGCCCGCATCATTCGTATCGACACCTCTCGAGCCCGTGCCGTGCCCGGCGTCGCCGCCGTGCTCACTCATGCTGATATCCCCGGCCGCAACAGCTTCTTCTACAGCGAACAGGATGATCAGCCACTCCTGGTAGCCGATGCCGTCCGCTACCAGGGTGACATCGTTGCCGCGGTCGCGGCCGAAACCAACGCAGCGGCCAGACAGGCGCTCGATGAGATCCGAGTGGACTACGAACCGCTGGACGGCATCTTCGACCCGATCGAAGCCATGCAACCGGGGGCACCTTTGGTGCATGATGACAAACCCGCAAATATTGCCGCTGAATTTAAAGTCGAGGCCGGCGACGTGGACCAGGCCTTTAAAGATTCGTTTATCATCTATGAAGACCGTTACTATACCAACCAGGTTTACCAGGCCTA
>CALAKE010000560.1 GCA_937922775.1 uncultured bacterium
TGGCGCCCCGGACGACCGTGTGATGGAACCCATCGCCGCTCGTCGCCGAAAGAGTTCACAATCGCCGGGCTGGAGTTAGTTGCGCCCGGTGCGCACCTCGGCGGCAGCGAGATCTCTCGAAGGGACCACCCCGCCCTCGGGGATCCTCAGTCAGAGGTTGCAAACGGAGATCGGTCGGGAAGGAACAACAGGAAAGGAAAATCTACGTCGAAGTGCAGGTAACGAGAAGATCAGCCCGCGCCTGACCGCATACGATGAATCCAAGACCGAGAGGAGGATTTGTCAAATACTTCGATCCGGATCATTCGGAGGCATCTCATCGCCCCTGCTGGCGGCGACCGAGCTCGACTTCCTCGCCACGCTTTCGGATCACGATGAAGAGTAGCCGGAGCAGAATCGATGGCGGGAGGCCCCAGCCGGGCGCTCGAGCAATCCCGGCGCTCTGTGTAGCACCCTATACGGGGTCTGTATCACGGCCACCCGCTGGTTCTCCGAATGCGCCATGACCTCCACTAGGCGCGCTGCGTAGGCGTGGTGAAATAGGCTCTTGGCGTCGAGTGCGATCGAGTAGCTGGCGAGCGCCAACTGCCGCTCCGCAGGCCCGCCGCGGCTGGCCTATCTACGGCGTCTCCAGTCCCCGCCTACACTCCATGATACGAATCCGATGTATCGAACCTCGTCCTCAATATTCTCGTGGAAATACTCTATCCGTGACAGCCTAGCGCCTATGTCCACGCCCCCATAATCTAGCGGCCCCCGGTCTCTGTTGGTATTGAATATATATCGCCACCTCAATCCAGCGCTTGGCTCAAACTTACTATTCCATGGGTCCTTCTCCTTCTCTCCTCCAACAAGAAGCCCTCCGGACACGAAAACATTTACCAGCCCGCTAAACATCTCCAGAACATCTATTCCTTGTTCTGCATAGGTTGAACCGTAAAAACCATCCTCGACATCATTCTCCGTTCCGTCAACATAGTAAATCTCACCCCAACTCTGATACGGAAAACCAATTGGCTCCCAAGCATGTGAACACGGTGTGCCAAACAGAACGAGCAATTTCATCGCCACAGTGATGACCAGGTATCTATGCATTCGAGCCAACTCCCCCACGGAAATGTTGCTGCCCATCGCGGACCCTCTCCAATCGGGATCGTTTTTCTTTCCTATCGCCTGAAGAAGAGTCGAGCTTTAAGGGAAGCGATCTTGGCCTGACCGAGAGCTGTCAAGTGCCTTCTTCCGGCCCGAGCCCCGTCATCCAGACAGTCCCTCGCCAGCGCATGTCTCTCCTCCGGCACGAACGGCGGGAGCTGTGAAGCTAGTCGGTATGTCTTTCGCTTCAAGAGTTCCTTCCCTTTCAGCTCCCGAGGGCCCTCGCTGTAGCGGCGGCCGAAATGCCGCAACTCAGACTCCTGAATCGCCAAAATGAGATTCCAAAGGTCCTGATCTTTGACGGATACCCCCGCCAAAACCTCGTACGGTGAATCCCTGTGGTCTTGGCCGCTCTCGTCAATGAAGAGGAAATTTGCCATCCCGCTGGCCTCCCTCCCTTGGGTTACGGGGTCGGCACGTACGCAGGTACACGTAGATGGGTAGTTGCAGAAGCCGCCGTTCGGGCTCCTCCACGAAGGAGAGCCCCATCGGCTCGAGGTTGCCTTTTCTGAGGAGCGTCGGGGTGAGTTTAGGTTCTCTGCCGGGGTGTCGGCCCTTCCTGCGGGCATTCTCCAGCCCTGGCTTGATCCGCTTGCCGATAAGGGAGGCGTACACCTCGTCCTGCAGCCCTTTCGAGCCCTTGCCTCCACGCGCTCGTCTCCGGTGGGCTGGTACTCGAATCGTGCCTCTGGAGAGGCCAAGAATGGAAATGACTCGCCCAGGCGACGAATCCGAGGAGATACCTCGGACGACGTCACCGTGCTGGACCTGTCGGACTACGACTCGCCCCGGCTCACCTCGAGGACTTGGCGGCAGCCGACGCGCAGGATGTTGGCAGCCGGTCGACCCGCTTGCTAAATGGCTGGATAACTCAATGGCCGGCGAAAGCCGGCCATTTGCACCAAATCTCAACGTTTTTGAAAGGGGCAGACCTGACCCGGGCGGGTGAGCTCTCCGGCGTGGGAGACGCTTCTTGTTTCTCTGTGCGCAGGAAGACCACGATCACTGTTCGGTTGCATCGACTCCCTGGCCGCGGACGGAAGACAGAGATCGAGTTGGAGAGACACCGCAGCCATTTGGAGGACGTGGTTCACGAGCGGACCACCGCGCTCGAGAAGGCCAACGAGCAGCTGCGGCGCGAGGTGGCGCTGCGCAAGGAAGCCGAGCAGCAAATCAGCGACGTCGCCCGAGAATGGGTGGTCACCTTCGACACCATACCCGATTTCGTCTCCGTGCACGACGCCCGGTTTCGCCTCGTCAAGGCCAATCGAGCGCTCGCGGATTGCCTCGGCGCAGAACCCCGGGAGCTGGTGGGCCGGCGGTGTCACGACGTGATGCACGGCACCTCGGAACCGTGGTCCGAGTGCCCGCACCGCAGAGCGCTCGAGACCGGCCGTACGGTCACCCAAGAGATCACGAATCCTCAGACCGGAACCCCCCTACTGGTCACCTGCACGCCGCTACACGACAGAGGAGGTCGAGTCATTGGAACGGTGCACGTGGCCCGAGATATCTCCGCGCAGAAGCGGGTCGACGGGGAACGAGACC
>CALAKE010000561.1 GCA_937922775.1 uncultured bacterium
GCAGCACATAGTTCTCAGAGTAGGCGTATAGCATGCGGAACGTCAGATGGTTGTGATGAAACTTGCGAAACACAGGATCCTTCGACAGATACTCGAGGGTGTCGTGCATCCATCCCATGTCCCACTTGTAGCCGAAGCCGAGACCGCCGCTGTAGACCGGTTGAGACACGGCCGGCCATGCTGTCGACTCCTCGGCAAAGGTCTGCGCCCCGGGGTATTCCTCGTAGACAGCCTCGTTGAGTCCCCGGATGAAATCGATGGCCTCGATATTCTCGCGCCCCCCGTAGCGGTTCGGAATCCACTCACCCTCATCGCGTGAGTAATCCAGGTAGAGCATTGAGGCCACGGCGTCCACGCGCAGCCCGTCCGCGTGGTACTTGTCGAGCCAGAACAGTGCACTAGATGTGAGAAATGAGCTCACCTCGCTGCGGCCGTAGTTGAATATGTAGCTCGTCCAGTCGGGATGAATCCCTTTTCTGGGGTCGGCATGCTCGTACAGATGCGTGCCGTCGAAATAGCCGAGCGAGTGCTCGTCGGTGGGGAAATGTGAGGGCACCCAGTCGAGTATGACGCCAATCTCGTTTTCGTGAAAAGCATCGATCAGATACATCAGATCCTGGGGCGAGCCATAGCGGCTGCTGGGGGCGAAGTAGCTGGTGGTCTGGTACCCCCAAGATCCAAAAAAGGGATGCTCCATGATCGGAAGCAGCTCGACGTGGGTGAAGCCCATGTGCAGCACGTAGTCGACCAACTCTTCGGCCAACTCGCGATAGCTCAAGGACCGGTTGCCATCCTCCAGAACCCTACGCCAGGAGCCGAGGTGCACCTCGTAAATCGAGAGGGGCCCATTGTGAGCGTTGCGCATCGCGCGCTGGGCCATCCAGGCCTCGTCCTGCCATTCGTAGCTCAGGTCCGCAACAACTGAGGCAGTCTTCGGAGGGCATTCGGTGCCGAACGCGAAGGGATCCGCCTTGGCTACCTCGTAGCCATTGTGGCGTGAGCAGACGCGAAACTTGTAGCGCGCCCCGGGACCCAAGCCGTGGATCCTTCCTTCCCAAATCCCCGAGCTTTGCCGCGGGCGCAAGGCATGCTTGCCTCCCTCCCAGCCATTGAAGTCACCTACCACGCAGACTTCTTCTGCGTTTGGTGCCCAGACGGCGAAGTTGGTGCCCGCCAGAGCCCCGTCTCGAATCTGCGGGTGAGCGCCCAACTTCTCGTAGAGGTGCCGGTGCGTGCCCTCATTGAAGAGGTACAAATCGTCATCGCTGAAGAGCGAATCCTTGTAGTCGATCGGGTGGGAATGGTGCGACTCGTTCATGGTTCGCGCCTACACATCCGTATCACCATCCTCAAGTTCACGCCTGCGGAGTCTGCTGCGCTGCTCGTCGATGTGCATGAGTTGCTCGCGCACTGCCGGGTCGATCATGATCTCCTCGAGGGATTTGCGGGCCCTTCGTTGCCAGTTTCGGCGCTCCGTCGTCGTGCCAGGTACGTTCTGCGGCAAGGTTTCCTGCCAGAGATCTTCGAGGTTGACGATTACCGAGGACGCGGGGCTGGCAGCGAGCCAGGACAAACAGGCGTTGACCAGGCTGGCGCCGTCGGTTGATTCACCTTGAAGCCATCCGTGAAAGCGCAGGAAGTGTATCAAGGCCTGAACGCGAGCGCCGCGCTGAAATCTCTCATGTCCGGCGCGATCCCCATCGAGATGTCCGAGATCCAGCAGATCCTCGATATCTGCGGCCTCGAGAAAAGCGGCGAAAGGGGGCATGTCATGGGTATTCAGGCTGGCGAGAGACTGCCGCGCTGGCTCAGGAAGGGCGCAATCGTAGCTCTCGGTCAGCTCGGTCTGCAGCGTATACATGCGCCGCATGCCGTGCCGCCCGATGGCCTGCCGGACGCGATCAGGGACCGTGCCGAGGTCTTCCCCAACGATCATCGCGCCGTGCCGCTGCGCTTCGAGACAGAGGATGGCGAAGATCTCCTCCGCGTGGTAGCGCACGTAGACTCCTTCACGTGCGTCGAACGCTTCGGGGATCCAGAAGAGCCTCGAGCATCCCATGATGTGGTCGATACGTAGGCGGCGTGCGAACTGTAAGTGGTGTCGCAAGCTGTCGATGAGGTACCGATAACCCTGCTGACGCAGTGCTTCAGGATGAAGCGGCGGAAATCCCCAGTCCTGTCCGGCGATAAAGAAGGTATCGGGCGGAGCTCCCGTCGAGGCTCCGACGAAGAGCTCTCGTTGGCGCCAGACATCATATGAGTCGTAGGGCACTCCAATCGGCAAATCGAGGTAGAGGGATGCGCCCAAGGCCTCGGCGGTGGCGGCAACTCTGCCGAGTTGCTCGTGAGCCTGCCATTGCCCGTAGGCATACATGCGAGTGACGTTCAGGTCTATTCCCCCAGATTCCAGGGTGCCCTGCTGTCGGTGCTCGGGCCAGGCCGGCCAGGCGCCACCCTCGGCGTCCATGGTGGCCCTGAAGGCCGCGTACTCCTCGACTCTCGGGTGTTCCTCCAAGAAACGTTGGTACTCTCCGTGTCGATCGCCTTGTCGAGTTGTCGGGGAGAAAAACGAATCGGATAGGGCCCGCAACACCCTGTTTCGCAATGCGGCAACCTCACGATATGGGACGCAATCCGACCGATTGATCTCTGCTAGGTCTTGGCGAGCCCCATCTGACGCCAGCAATAGGCGCGCCTCGCTGCTGTAGTCCATCTCGGGCGCTGCCGTGGGATCGACGTAGAGCTCGTTCCAAAACAGCCTGCTTGCGGAAGAGTACGGGCTTGGCCTATAGGGTTCGTCCAGATAGACGGGCAACAGCGGCAGGGTGCCGACAGTATTTCCGCCCAACTCGACAACCCAGCGCAGCAAGTTCTCCAAGTCCGTCAGGTCCCCGATCCCGAGGCTGCGCTTCGAGTGCAGAGCGTATAGGGGTAAGAATACTCCCCACTCGGCATCGCCATGTAGCCCTTCTGGAAGCTCGATTCTCGATGGGGCGGCAATCAGAAGGCTTTCCCCCACGATACCGCCGATCTCCAAGTTGAGGACGTGGTACCCGAGAGTCAGGTCTTCGGGAAGAGAGAGGAATCGTGCCGAGACGCGCCTCCCCTCCAAGCTGACCTCACGCTGCACCGGCAGATCACGGGGAGATACCTCCCAGCTACGTGCTTCACCGCTCTCATTGCTAACGCGGCAATGAAGTGGGTGGTCGAGCAGGGATTCGGGGATGCGCGGGACAATCCGCCCACCATGGCCGTCCCACGAGACATGGACGGGCTCACAAAGACGGTGCCAGTAGCCGCGTCGCTTCGCGGCGATTGCCGCTTCGACTCCGCCGATTCCCTCCAAGGGGGCGCCCAGAGCCTGCAACGTGGCCAGGAGGACCTCCGGAGAGGCGCTAATGCGCTCGCCGAAGATGCTCCAGTAGCTGCGCTGGATCCCGTGCATTCGGGCGAGGAGATACAGTCGGCCCAGGTCGGGGGAGATGTCTTCGTGCATCACGACATTGTACCCGTGCACCGGCCTCCGGCTAGCTGCGCACCCGATTGCAGGCTGCGGTGCGCCACTATGCGACATACTCCTTCTTCCCGGAGCAGAATCAGCCCTTGCGAAATTTGCCTTCCGGACGGATGATAGAAGTCGTGGGAAGTCCTCTGATGGGCCCGAACGTAGCCGCAGCCCAGCGCTGTTGCGCACGTGCTGCAGCTTGCCGAATGCAGCCTCAGAGCGTGCATGTCGCCGTCCCCACCCCCCTTGATACTCGACGGACGACGTTTGTGTGCTCGTCCTCTAGGAGGTGAGTGATATGGGAACCACTCTAGGAGCGTCTGAACGGGAGGCGTTGAAACAGCAGGTAGACCAGCTCGTCGAGCAGGCACCATTCAACCTACTGACTCGGCAACATCTGCTGGATCTCGCCGCCGTGGAGTCGGACGGCGCCCCTATCGTCAGCCTCTATCTCAATCTGAGCCCACAGAAGCGGCTGAAACGAGCATGGGCGGTGGCCCTCAAGTCCATGGCTCGTGATGCCCTCGAGCTGCAGCCGACCTCGATCTCCGCGGACGCCGCTGGTGCCGAGATCGAGAAGATCGAGCGCATGCTCGACGAACAGATCCCTGATCTCGAACGAGGCGTGGCGGTCTTCTCTTGCCAGACGATCGATCTCTGGTGGCTCGTGCCCGTACCCCTACAGATTCGCAATCGCATGGAGATCGGGCGACGTCCGTTCATCCGCCCTCTCGTGCGCATACTCGACGAGCACGACCAGTATGTCGTGGTCTTGCTCGACAAGCGGCGCGCTCGGCTCTTCGTGGGCCAACATGGCTCCATCTTCGAGGTTCTGGATCTGTGGGAGGATACGCCGCCGCACCAGAAGCAAGGTGGCTGGAGCCAGATGCGCTTCCAGCGCCAGCACGACGCGCACGTGATGTGGCATGCGAGTGCCGTGGGCCATGCTACCGCCTTGCTCATCGAACGCTTCGCAGCCAAGCATCTACTGGTGTCGGGAACCCAGGAAGCCTTGGTGGAATACAAGGACCAGTTGCCGGCTCCTGCCCGCGATCGACTCGACGGCACTTTCTCCGTTCAGATCGACACTCCCGCGAAGGAGATCCGGGAAGCGATTCGGCCGCTGCGGGAAGAGGTCGAGGCGCGCGAGGAGGAGAGTACGATCGGGGCGATCCAGGAGGCTGTGTCCTCGGGCCGGGGAGTCTGGGGGCTCGAGGAAACCCTTCGGGCTCTCGTCGAGCAGCGGGTCATGAAGCTGGTCGTTGACGATCAGTACCACGCTGCTGGGGGGGAGTGCCTGCATTGCGGGATGATGTCGACTCGAGACGCGGGTGATTGCCGTAGCTGCGGCAACCGGCTGGCCGTTGTCGACGACATCGTGGACGTCGCGCTGGAGCGGGCGCTCGATCAAGAGGCCGAGCTCGAGCTGGTCCGCAGCCCTGGCGCACTCGAGTTGCTGGCGGGAGCTGCTCCCATCGGAGCTTTGCTCCGTTTCTAGCACGCCTGCCGGCAAGGGCGGGACAATCCCGCCCCCGTGAACTGGAGATCGAGTGTGCCTGTTGCTCTAGCAATCCATGGCGGCGCATGGAACGTGCCGGATGGTCACGTCGACGCAAGCTTGAGAGGCATCTCGGCAACGCTTACCAAGAGTTGGGAGAGTCTGCGGGGCGGGGCCAGCTCTGTAGACGTCGTTGAGCTGGCCGTCAAGCTTCTCGAGGACGATCCCACATTCAACGCCGGCAAGGGATCTCACCTGAGCCGTGCCAACACCGTCGAGCTCGATGCCTCCATCATGGAGGGGGCGTCTCTCGAGGCGGGAGCTGTTGCCGCGGTTCAGGGTGTCAGGAACCCGATCCTGCTTGCCCGTCGTGTCATGGAGGAATCTCCGCATGTCCTTCTGGTGGGCGACGGCGCGAGAAAATTCGCGCGTCAGCAAGGAATCGGTTTCTGCAGGACCCGCTCGCTATTGGTCGGGCGCGAGCTCGACAGGTACGCGCGCGTCCGCGGAGGCGAAAGAGAGCTGGTCGAGCATGAATTCCTGAAGCCGGACGAACCGGAGCATTTCGGCACGGTCGGGGCGGTGGCGATCGACAGGGGAGGGCACGTGGCGGCGGCCACATCGACCGGTGGCACGCAGGACAAGGAACCCGGGAGGGTAGGTGACTCTGCAATCATCGGAGCCGGCACCTACGCGGACGATCGGGTTGGCGCGGTTTCAGCAAC
>CALAKE010000562.1 GCA_937922775.1 uncultured bacterium
TCGATTGCTTCGAGGGCACGCCGCGAATAGCAACGGTACCCGCTGGTCACGTCCGTCAGTCCGCGGAGTCCCAAGAGAGCCACCGCGTACCGGTTGGCCGCTTTGGAGAGCATCAGCCGACGCAGTTCCCACCCCACCACACTGACCGTACGGTTGCGGTAACGCGACCCGACAACGATGTCGGAACCCTCTTTCGCTTGTTTCAAAAACCCCGCGAGAGATCTCGGGTCGTGGGACCCGTCGGCATCCATCTCGAAAAATAGCTCGTAACCACGCTCCAGTCCCCAGCCGAACCCTCCGATATAGGCGGTACCGAGTCCGAGTTTCGCGGGTCTCTCCAACAGGTAAACTCGACCCGTGTCGAAAAAGGATTGAACTACATCTCGCGTTCCGTCTTGGGAGTTGTCATCCACGACGAGCACGTCACATGAAGCCGACTCGAGGATGCCCCGCAAAACGGTCTCGATGCCGGCCCTTTCGTTGTGTGTGGGGACCACGACGAGGGGCGGCACGCGCTTTCCCGAAGCGCTTACCGGATGGAGGCAAGGTCCCTGTGATCGACGGATCTCAGTCATCGACGTTTGGTCCGGACTCTGCGGGCTTGGGGAAGACCCAAAGGTGGCACAAGGCGAAGTTGCCGACCGCTCCCATCGCAATGCCGATGAGGTTCGAAATCTGGTAGTACAGGTCGAACCACTCGGTCAACACCAGGAGAATGACCCAATTCACCGCGAGGGCGACAACTCCGGCCGACTCATGGTATTTCAGTATCGTTTGGGCCCAGCCTCTCAACGTGGCGGGCCTTCGGTCGGACCAGGCCCAGAACTGGTTCAAGGAGTAATTGAACAAGATCGACAGCTCGATCGACGCGATGCTCGCCCATTTGTAATCCACGCCGGCAAACTCTGTCAAAACCGCTAGTGATCCGACGTTAACGAACACGCCAAGCATGCCAGTGATGGAGAAGCGGAAAAAGCGGTCGACTGCCGGGCGGTTTTCGTAGGACAACGAAATCGATCTCATGTCTCAACCTGGAGTTGTCCGGACGGAGGTTCCGGGAGAAAAAGTGATCGGGCGTAAACGTTTTCCCCGCGCCGGCCAGGCAAGTGCCGTGGGGCGGCTGGCCGTTTTTCGCAGCTGGGCGTGCAAGTGGCCGAACGTATTCTTGATCTCATTCGGTGTGCTGCTCGGTCTGCAGACCCCCAACCTCAACTCCGGGGACGCTGGGGAGTTGATCACTGCGGCCCACTACCTGGCGGTTGCGCATCCGTCGGGGTATCCCCTCTACCTTCTGTTGGCGCGAGCATTTGAGTTCCTTCCCTTCGGGAACATCGCTTTCCGAGTCGCTCTCATGTCTTCGATGTTTGGAGCTGCTACCGCCGCGCTGGTGGCAACCGTCGTGCGGCGACTGACCGGAAGCGGGCTGGCGGCATGGTTCTCGGTCGTTATGATCCTGGGCTCACCTTCGTACGTCGCCCAATCAGCCATCGCGAAGTTCTACCCACTCAACGCGTGCCTGATCCTGGTCCTGTTCGCCCTCTGGGTTCACCGCCTGCTGACAGATCCTGAAGAGACGGACGCGGCCTACTGTATCTCTTCAGATCGGTCTTTCCACGCCACCGCATTACTCTTTGGTTTGGTGGCTGCGAACCACCACACGGGGTGGTTGATGCTTCCGCCTGCGCTTCTGGCCGCGCTTCTTTTGCTCCGCCGCGAGCGAATCCCTGCGAATCGTGCCGTTCGCGGGGTGTTGCGCTGCGCTGCCCCTCTTGCGCTCGCTTTCTTCTGCGGAGCGGCTGTCAATCTCTTTTTGCTACTCAGGGGATCGCCGGAGTACTTCGCGAATGTTTTCCATGTGGCGAGCGCATCCGAGTTCTGGGACGTGATCACTCGTGGTCCGTACGGAGAAGAAGGTACCAGCCGGCTCGCCGGGCAAGTCCTTCTGAATCCGACGGTGCTGATCTATGGGCTCAGCCACTTCGCTGAGATCCTGCGCCGCAACTTCGGCCCCTTTGCCCTGGCCATGATCGCTGCGGGAGGCTGGTTCCTGATCCGCAGGGACCGGAGGGTTCTTGCATTTGCGGGGGTGACGATCGTCCTCTATGGCCCGGTCCTTGCCGGCCTCGGCATGCCCAGATCCGACATGAACGAATTCCGATACTACGTGGTGGCCCACCAGTATTTCGTCCCGGCTCTCGCCATCAGTGCGTGTTTTCTCGGATTCGGATTCCACCAGATGATGGCTTGGCTACGAGTTCACCGCCATCCTCTCACCGTGATGGCGGCGGCGACCGCAGTGTTCGTCTTGGGTGCCTTTCACGTCTGCCTCCGATTGAGCGACAGCAACTATCGTCTGAACTTCGTGCCCTACCAGGCGCCGCGAGACCAGTTGAATCTAACTCCGATAGGGGGTGTCTTTCTCGCCGTCGGAGACAGCCAGCGATTTGGCGGCCGATATCTCAAACTGGTGGGTCGGTATCGGGATGACGTGTGCCATCTCAATGCCGCCACCCTCCAAGAGCGTGCGACGGGTCTCGACGCGTGCGCAACGTGGGGTTACGGGAGTGTCACGCCCGACCTCTTCGATGATCAGCTGAATCGTTTCGAGGCGCTTGTCAGCGAGGAACAACTCGTGGCCGACGTTTTGTTGCCGCAGGAATTCCCTTCCCTGCCCCGCACCTGGGCTGTCTCTCTTTCGATCGGCACGATCTTTGTGGCCCGCGATTCCTCCGGAGCTGAAGAAGGGATGCTGAGCCCGGCAACAGCCCAGAAGCTCGCCGGCAAGCTTCTCGAGGCGGATGCGGTTCTCTACCCGGATGTGTGTGACGGGGTCCCCGTGGACGATTGGTTCACGGACCGCCTCTGCGATCGATACCGCAGACACGAGGCCCAGGTCGCTCGCCTTCGAGGGCACGGGGCGGCACAGTGACCCGCGAGGGGCGATGCCCGACGCCGTTTTACCGAGGCGGCAAGATCGCAGGCGGGCTTGCGATAGCTTTGGTGTGCCTGGTTCTGGTCATCGGTCGACTCGTTGCGGATCAGGTTCAGTCGTACCGAATCGCGCAGGAGTATCTGGCGCAGAAGAATGCTGTCGGTGCGGTAGTGTCCCTCGGACGAGTTCTCGATGCGCACATCCCGCTGAGTCCGTGGGAAGAGAGAGCTTCTGGCCAACTCTTGGCACTCGCCGAGGCCCTGGAGGCGGCAGAGCGCCCCCGGGAAGCCCTCCTCGCCTTCGAGACCTGGCGATCGTCTCGCCACCTGTCACGCCATTGGACCCTTCCAGACGCAGTAAAGGTCTCCGGGGTAGAGGACCGGATCGCCAGGCTCAAGGCCGGTCTCAGCCGCCATGCTGGATCTGACCCCGGTGCGGCGTACATCCGACATCTACGTCTACTTCGGCGGGATTACTCCCCGTCCATCGTTTGGTCCGCAACTTGCGCGGGTTTGTTCATCGCCGAGATCGTAATGGCAGCGCTCTGGGCCTGGCGAGGGGGGGCCGGCCTCGCGCTCGGCGCCCTCGCGTGCATGGCCGGCTGGCTTCTGGCCCTGTGGAATGCTTGACTGGGGAGAAACCGGGGAGTCCGATAGCAGGTTGGTACACAGAGAAAACGCCGACGCGATGTGC
>CALAKE010000563.1 GCA_937922775.1 uncultured bacterium
GTGATCGCTTGGTTCCCGAGGGCCTTCACGCGCGGCTGCACGATCGAGTGCAAGTCACTGGCCGAGAACGGTGACCTGATCCGTGAGTACGACGTTACCTACTTCATGGCAAGCGTCGATCCGCTGGAGGAAAACACCGCCTTTGCCGCCGAGCAGAACGCGGACTTCCCGCTCCTGTCGGATCCCGCCAAAGAGACCGCCAACGCGTACGGCGTGCTCGGTGGTCGCGACTATGCCACCCGCTGGACCTTCTACATCGGCAAGGACGGACGCATCCTGTACATCGACAAGGAAGTACAGGTCGCAACCTCTGCGGAGGACATGGCCGCAAAGCTCGGTGAGCTCGGCGTGGACACACGCTGACGACACGGCACCGGGTTGATATCCAGGTGAAGTGAGTCTTGCGCTCAACGGGAGCCGAGTCCCTCGATACTGCCCTCCGCAAGCCCACATTCATTCAAGCGATGCGAGCGCCTCGAGCAAGGTGTGGACGTCGCCCTGATCGTTGTAGGCCGCCAGCGAAATGCGGATTCGACCGCTGCGCGTCCCACAGACGATGTTCCGGTCGCGGAGTGCGACGGCGGCGGCGGCGACACTATGTGTCGGGTGCGCAATCGAAATGATGTGGGAAGCGGCTGCCGGATCTTCAATCGGGCGATACGGCCTCCAGCCCAACGCGGCCAGGTCGTCGACGAGAAGGACCGCGAGCTTCCGAGCGTGTGCGTCGATCCGCGGTATCCCCAGCGCCAGGAGCTGACACAGCGCGGCGGTCAGTCCCGCCATAGAAATGTACGACATCGTCGATTGGGTGAAGCGCCGCGCATCCGGCGCGACCAGTAGTCTCGTTGCATCGAAATCGAATGGTTCAGGAGCCCCCATCCATCCGGGCAGCGGCGGAACACTGGCGAACAGCTGCTCCGCGACGGTGGCGAGCGCAACGCCGCCGTGCCCCCCGAGCCACTTGTAGCCGCTAGACACGATCACCTCCGCATCCCACGCGGCGGTATCGACATCGACCGCTCCAGCCGCCTGGCTCGCGTCGACGACCAGACTCGCTCCAACATCGTTGGTGGCCCGACGCAGGCGAGGGAGGTCGACCGTCGTGCCCGTCGCATACTGCACGTGGCTCACGGCCAGCACTGAGGTGCGCCCGTCCAGCACGTCAATCAAGCTGTCGGTCAGGTTGCAGTCAGGTGCGTCGTCGACGAAGCGAAGCTCACACCCGCCATCGATGGCCAGCCGAAGCCACGGACGCGTGAGCGCGGGGAAATCCGTACGAACCGCCAGGACCACGCTGCCGCGTTCCGGATCTAAGAGATACGGGAGCTGCCCCAGAAGCTCGCTGGCACTGCCGACGATGGCCACCCTCTCGATAGCGGACTGCATCAGCAGCGCGGCCTGCTCCCGCAACGAGTCGAAGTAAGCGACCTCATCCACATCCGACATGTGGCGATTGCCGTGCCGTGCTACGTCATCGAGGAACCCCCGCATGGCCTCGACCGCGGGTCGGCCGATGAGCCCCAGAGAAGCCTGATTGAGGTAGATACAGTGCTCGAGTGTCGGGTAGTCGGCACGCGGCATCAACGAAGCAATCATCTGGAGATACTAGTGCCTTCTCCGAGCTCGATTCCACAAACCCGCTCGGGTCTCCTTCGCGATCAGAACATGGCCCCCCTCGTCAGCCTGGTGTCGGCTCGAAGATGCCCCCTCGCCCGGCTTCGTGGACTACGAGTCATTGCTTGACGCCATTTACTTTGTATGACAAAGTGCATTGCATGACTAATCCAACAATTCGCCTCAGCCGCTTCTTTCCGCTCCCGCCAGCCACGATTCTCCTGCTGGCCACGTCTCTTCTTACCGCCTGCGGACCCATACACGGCGACGACCCTTCGGCAGTACCATCACAGATCGACGAGCCACCCGCCCCGGCGTACATGGACGCAGTCGAGGCGGCTCGCCCTCTCGTTCGCGCCTTTGTCGGCGAGGGGAATTTGCCCGGGTTGTCGCTCGCTGTAGGAGTGGCAGGAGAGGTCGTCTGGGCCGAGGGCTTCGGCTGGGCGGATATCGGCGAGCAGCTACCGGTGACACCGAAGACCCGCTTCCGCATCGGCAACGTCGCCATGCCGATAACCGCGACGGCCGTCGGACTGCTGCACGAGCGTGGGCTGCTCGATCTCGACGCGCCGGTTCAGAACTACGTGCCGAGCTTTCCCGAGAAGGAGTGGCCCGTCACTACGCGACAGCTGATGGGGCACCTCGCCGGCGTGCGCCAATACAGCGACGACGAAGAATTGCTCTACATGCGGCGCCACTGCGACACTGCCCTCGACGGGCTGGATCTATTCGCCGATGATCGGCTGCGCTTCGAGCCCGGTACCCATTACCTGTACTCGCCTTACGGCTGGACACTGGTGGGCGCGGTCATCGAGTCAGTCGCCGATGAATCGTATCTCGATTTCCTGCAGCGCGAGGTCCTCGACCCGCTGGAGATGCGGAATACCATCCTCGATGACCCCGCAGGGGCCGCAACCGACCGCACGAGCTTCTATTGGCCGCGTGGGGCTCGTGATGCAAGCTTCATCGGGGTCGAGGGCGCCATACGAGAGGACGCCGAAGACACATGCATCCAAGGAGCGGGCGCGCTCTTGTCGACACCGACTGACCTTGTGAGATTCGGTCTCGCGATGCTCGAAGGACGCTTGTTGCGCGCCGAGACACTCGCGATGCTGCAGACGCCGCTCGAGCTCGGGGCTGGGGAGTCGACCGGATACGGGCTCGGCTGGTTCGTGCTCGAGACCTCGATCGGGTCGGGATCCGAGACGACGACAGTGTTCGGCCACGAGGGCAGCTCGGTTGGTGGAACGACCTCGTTGGTGATAGTCCCCGAGCACGGGATCGTCATCGCGGCCACTACCAACGTCTCGTTTGCCGAGAGCTTGGCCACGGAAAGGGAGCTCGGCGCGGGGGCGCGTCCGTTCTTTCGCGACTCGTCGCTCCCGCGTGTGCTCGCGGACACGTTTGCTCGGGCCGATGCGGCGGTCCAGCGATAAGTCGGCCGAATTCGCGACCAACGCAACCCAACGTCCGCCAACATCTGCCAACAGCCGCACGTCTGGCCCTGACATTCAGTGGGCCTAGGCTCGTGAGAGCTCGCCTCCTTCCTCTGACGTTGTTCTCTCCCTGATCTTGCAGTACGTTTCGAATTCAGATTCGAGGATCAGGGTTTTCACCTCGGGGATAAGGAAACCATTGCGCGATAGAAGGGGGCAGATCAGATGATCCGAAGAAGGCGAGTGTTTGGTGTTCTTTCCGTCTTCCTGTTGCTGGGGATGTGCACGATCACACCAACGGCAGTCTCTCAAGCTCAGGAGGCCGACCGCGTATACCTCAATGGGAACATCTACACGGTCGACGAT
>CALAKE010000564.1 GCA_937922775.1 uncultured bacterium
CGAGGCTACTCGGTGAACCAGCTCGGTGTCCGCGGCGCGCTCCCATTCCTTGAAGAGGCCGAGCTCCTCGAAAACGGCCGCTCGGACCGCCATGTTGTTGGCATGGCCGAAATGGTGAGCTGCCGCGCAGCGACGGGTCACGTAGGCAGTCTTGGCGCTCTCGTATGCGCCCAGCAAGCGCAGCGAGAAAGGGGCATCGGGGGGGTACAAGCACTGTCCGAGGAGGATGGCGATCTCGGAGTGCTGCATGCCATCCCGGATCGACCGCAGCCAATGCCTATCGACGATACAGTCGGCGTCCGTGAAAGCGATCAGCGGCGCCCGGGCCCTGCGGATTCCGGCGTTGCGTGCCGCGTAGGCTCCCGGCGTACGCTCCTCGAGAACGATGAGCTCGCCGAAGCGCCCCACGATCGATGCGGAACCGTCCGTCGATCCGTTGTTGACGAAAATGACCTCAAAGGGCGTTCCAAAGCCCTCCTGCGCCAGAAGTGACTCGATGCACCCGGCAACGTGGCGTTCGCTGTTGAAAAAGGGCACCACGACGGAGATCGACGGACGATCGTTCATAGGGAGGGTGAGTATATCAACTCATGGAGGCCCCCAACCCGGATACCTCAGCGGGTCGCGGCTGCGCCGGCGCGCTCTCGCAGCAAGTCGTACAGATCGTGACACAGCAAGCTTGTCACCCTCTGCCGCTGCTCACCCGTCAACAACTGATCAGAGGCTTCAGAGCGACGGATCCGGCGCCCCACATTCGACTTCCACTCCTCATCCGGCGTGATGAGTCGTCCGGCAGCGCCCGCATATCTTTCGAGGATCTCGGGCTCCCAGGCGAGACCGAGCCATTCGATCACCTGTCCAATCGTTGTCTCGGGTCGTGAAGTCAGATCTTCGTAAAAGACGAGGTGATCGGTAGGCGCCGGTGCCCGACCCAAGGAGAACGCGACGTCCTCGTTCCAGCGTTTCACGCAAGCGTCCAGGTCGTAAGGACGTTCCCAGCTCTTCGAGGCCTCATGCAGGGAAGCCACGACATCCAGCCCGTCTCGGATCACGTGAATGAAGTAGTTGCGTGCGTTGCCCCCGACCGCTGTCTCGAGGAACGGTATGTAGCGCAGATGTCTCGGTGTCTTCTCGATCCAGCTCGACGTACCTCTGCGTATCGCGAGCTCGTCGAGAACGAGCAGAAGTTGGCGCGCCGTCGACAGGGTGTAGAAGGGGAGCAACGGTCGTGCGCGCAGCGTCGAGCGGCTCCTTTCTTCGAGCCAATTCGCCGCGGCGGGAGGGTCCTCGCTGTTTTCTGCGAGGAACTCGCGCAGCCTCGGAGCCGGATCCCGGGTCAGGATCGGGCGAAAAGGCGGTGAGAGGATCGTGAAATGCTTGTCGAAGAAGTGACTCTCGGTGAAGGAGGTCATCTCGCTGTGCGCCGCCAGCAGGCTTTGCACCAGCGTCGTGCCCGAGCGTGGGACACCGACCACAAACACACGCCGCTCGATAGGCAGGGCCGTCATGGGGCGTCACCCTCCGAGCTGGTCGAGGCAGCTCGGCTGTGGCCGCCCGCAGCTTCGATCTTCTTGGCCACGAGTGCGAAGAACGGGCGCAGCGACGGCGCCAGCCTTTCCAGGATTCCGACCGCGCCCCGGCCGTGCCCTCCCCGAAACACGACCTTCTCGACGCCGAAGCCGATGCGTGCGAGAAAGTCCGACACCTCTCGCATCGTGTATTCCCTGACGTGACCCATGTGCCCGAGGGTCTCGAGCTTCTCGTACTGCTCGTAGACCCCGGCTGAGGCGGCATGACCCTGGTTGCGGCAGACCAGGTTTCGAATGCCGCGAAGAGAGCGCAGATTCGGAGTCGACAAGAGAAGCAGCCCCCCGGCCCTGAGCACCCGATGCACCTCTCCCAGCGTGAATATCGGGTTGATCCGAAGATGCTCGAACAGCTCATTGAAAAGGACCACGTCGAAGGTCTCGTCCGCGAACGGCACGGGTTCGGTCTCCACATCGCACTCGATGACCTCCAGGCTGAAGCTAGAGATCGCCCGCGCGAATCGAGCCGGTCTGAGATCCACGGCGCTGATCTCGTAATCGAGGGCCGCGAGTGCGGCGGTCAGCACCGGCGGAACGGCGCCGTACTCCAGGACACGAGCTTCAGGCGCTACGTTGCGCTTGATGAGATGGAGATCCCCGGCCAGCCGCTGCCGATGCTCTCGAAAGTAGCCAGAGAACCATTCCTCGAGCGCCGAATCATCCGGCTGAATGCGCGCCGCGATCTCGTCGAGCAAACGGAAGCTCTCCTCCGGAAAGCGCCACGGCTCGGCTTCTCTGATCATGGCCCCCAATCTCCAGGCATCAGGATATCCGACATGCTCATGGCTCCCCCAGGTCCCTCAGGTGCCGGAGAATCACCTCGCGAGCCTCCTCGACCGACGCATCTCCTGCGTGCGGATCAGGGGTCTGGATCACGGTGAACGGACCCCGAAAGTAGGGGCCCCAGGTGGCGGCGGCGTCGGTCTCAGTCTCTTCTGCGTTGAAGATGACGGTCGGTGTATGGATTTGTCCAGGCCGGTACTGGCCATGCAGTCGGAAGCGCTCGACGCGGACGTCGGCATGGAGGATGCGAGGTGTGAGCGGCAAACCGACCATGCTTCTGAGCTTTCCGGCCAAACACAGGACACGGCGCCAGGGCTGCACCACGAGCCATCGCCGGGCACGCGCGTAAGGGCGGCGCGTGAGCGGATTATTGCCACGGGCGTACAGGCGCAGCGCCTCAGCGAAGGTAAGCTCGTCGACCGGTTGGCGGAGGCCATCGATCTGAGCTCGGAAGGGTCCGATCCGGTAGTAGTCCAGCGGCATCGGGGCGATCAGGAATAGGCCGTGCACCGGGACCTTGCGCTCTTCCATGACTCGCACGGTCTCGATGGCCATCAATGCACCGAACGAGTAGCCGGCGAGGATGCAGGTCTCGCCGGGAAACCTCCGTTGGATCTCGTCGGCCAGCTCCCGGCCGAGATCCGTCATGGTTCGCCACTGCCCGCGGTTGCCCTCTGGCCGTAGGCTGACCCCACGAAGGCCGTAGACCGGTCGTTCTCCCCGGAACCTCGTCGCGAACATCTCCGTGAAGAAGTGAGGCACCGCCACAATGAAAGGCATCTTGTGGCCCGCGGGCTGAATCGGGAAGAGATGCCGATAGAGAGGCGTGGCCGACCCGCCTCGTTGCTCGATCCTCCGTGAAAGCTCGCGGACGGTGGGGTTCTCGAACACATCGGCCGCCTCCAAGGTCACCTCGAAATCGCGCTCGATTGCCATCGTCATCTCGACGACGAGCAAGGAGTGGCCGCCGAGCTCGAAGAAGTTGTCGGTCGGAGCGATACTCGATCTTCCGAGTAGACCTGCCCATAGCGAGATTAGCGCTTGCTCACGACTGTCCGCGATCGCGTGGTCACCACCAGCAAGAGCCTCCGCATCCAGTTCCATATTCCGTAACCGCCGCCGGTCGATCTTCCCGTTCGGCAGATGGGGCAGCTCCGCGAGTGACACCAGGCGACTCGGGATCATGTGATCAGGCAGATGCTCCGCCAAGGTCTGCCGCCAGTCTTCGAGGGCATCGGAATCATGCCCCTGGACGAAGGCCACGAGCTGCTCGGGCCCGGCGGCTGCTGCGGTCGATACGCCGGATGCAGCTGTGCGGGCGACGACAGCGACCTCCTCGACCTCAGGGCGCTCGAGGAGTGCCGCCTCGATCTCGCCGGGCTCGATCCGGAAGCCTCGCAGCTTGATCTGCTCGTCCTCTCGCCCCAGGAATCGGAGGCGACCATCCGCAGTCCACGCCAAAAGATCACCCGTACGGTAGCGGAGAGCCGCAGATGCCTGAGCGTTGTAGGGAACGAAGCGCTCCTCGGTCATGTCGCGCCGTCCCCAATAGCCCTGCGCTACCGTCGGCCCTGCGATCCAGGCTTCCCCCGGAATCCCG
>CALAKE010000565.1 GCA_937922775.1 uncultured bacterium
CTGTCCACCGTCAAAGGTGACGTATACGCCGAACTCGGTACCGACAAAAAGCAGCTCCGGATTTCGGGGATGCTCGGCGAACGCCCGAATCGGCTCGTCGGCGGGAAGGTTGCCCGCGATAGGGACCCAGTTCGTGCCCTGGTCCGTACTCTTGAGCAGAAACGGTCGAAAGTCCCAATCTTCATGCGTCGTGAATGCCGCATAAAGTGTCTGGGCATCGTGAGCGGAGAGCACTAGCCGGCTGACCTGGGCCAGCTCTGGCACGCCGGGAAAGCTCTCCAAGGCCTGCCAGCTCGCCCCGCCGTCACGGCTGATCTGGATGAGGCCGTCGTCCGTGCCGACGGCGAGGACATCGGCATCGAGGGGCGATTCGGCGATTATACGAATCGTCCCGTACGGTGACATCAAGTAGCGGGCGTCATACTCGATCGCACGGGTCAGGTCGGGACTGATGGTGTCCCAAACATCGCCTCGGTTGGTGCTCCGGAATAAGTATTGGGCGCCGAAATAGATGGTCTCATTGTCGTGCTGCGACAGCAGAACCGGGGCGCTCCAGTTCCACCGATAGGTATCTCCCTCGGGCGCCTGTGGCTGAATGAGCCGTCGCTCGCCCGTCCTGGAATCGAAGCGGGTCAGTCGTCCGTACTGCGATTCCGTATAGACGATGTGGCGATCAACAGGATCGATTTGCAGGAAGAAGCCATCGCCTCCAACGGTCACGAACCAGTCGTCGTTGACGATCCCGCCGGTATTGCGCGTGCCGCTCGGTCCTCCGAGCGAGTTGTTGTCTTGCGTGCCGCCATAGACGTAATAGAAGGGCTCCTGCAGGTCGACGGCGACGGTATAGAACTGCGTGATCGGCAGGTTAGGGGCGAAACGCCAGTTCTCACCACGGTCGTTGGAGAAATAGATGCCCCCATCGTTGCCGAGCAACAGACGGTCGGTGTCAGTCGGATCGATCCACAACGCGTGATGATCCACATGCACGCTATCCCCGACGATGTCCTCGCGGAAGGTCTTGCCGCCGTCGTCGGAGCGTGAGAACTGGGTGCCCAGGACGTAGACCGTCTCGGGTTCCCACGGGTCGCAGATGACCTGCCCGTAATACATCGAGGACGATACTTGATCGCTGCGAAGCTCCCAGCTCGCGCCGCGATCCTCGGATCGGTAGAGGCCGCCTTCTTCGCCCTCGAATACGGCGTAGACGGTGTCGGGATCGCTGGAACAGACGGTGACGCCCGGTCGCCCCACCTCTCCCTCGGGCAGTCCTGGGCCCAGTTTTTGCCAGCTTTCGCCGCCGTTCGTGGAGCGAAAGATGCCTCCCTCCGGACCGACGTTGACGTAGCTCCAGTCCCTGCGCTCTCGCTGCCACGCCCCGGCGTAAAGGACGTCAGGATCACGCGGATCCATGACGACGTCGACGATGCCCGTCTTCTCACCGACCGACAGGACCTTGGTCCATGTCTCGCCGCCGTCGATGGTCTTGAAGAGGCCGCGTGCGGCGTTGCGCTCCGGGTCGTTGGCCGACAGCGGGCCGACCACGGAAACATAGACGACGTTGTGATCCTCCGGGTGGATGCGGATGCGACCGATCTGCAAGGAGTCTTGCAAGCCCTTGTTCCTCCATGTCTTGCCGCCATCCTCGGACTTGTAGACACCGTCGCCCCACGACGAGCTTCTGAGATTGCGGGCATTGGGTTCACCGGTGCCGACCCATATCACGTTGGGGTTCGTGCGGGAAACAGCGATCCCTCCCAGGGCTACACTCTCTTCCTTCTCGAAAACCGGGTCCCAGGTGATTCCACCATTGGTTGTCTTCCAGACGCCGCTCGAGGCAGTGGCGGCATAGATCGTCAAAGGATCGCTCTCGACAACCGCGAACTCCACGATGCGTCCGCCGGTAACCGCCGGGCCGATATTGCGCCACTCGAGATGGGATATGTGGACCTGACTGGGCGTCGTTTCGGCCGGGACCGGGCCGACCTGCTGTGGTGTCGCGGCAGTCGTTCCGAGCATCATGAACGCGCTCAGCATGAAGACTGCCAGGGGCAGAAGAAACGGATAGCGGGCGGAATCCAGCGGACGCATGAAGAACCTCCTTCAGGATCGAGGCTGAAAGATACGCTGGCCACGCCTTCCCATGCGATACATCATGTAGCGGGCCAACGCCCAAAGGGTCTCGAGGCCGTACTTCGTGCTGCGTTCCAGTGAGATGCTGCTCGACTCCGGGCCATAGTACGTGGGGACGGGTACGGCGCCGATGCGGAACTCGTGCACCCGAGCTTGCACGATGAACTCCGAGTCGAATACGAAGTCTTCGGAACAGGCGTCAAAATCGACCGTTTCCAGCACTCGTCGGTGATAGGCGCGGAATCCGGTATGGTATTCGGGAAGGTTGAGGCCAAGGATGACGTTCTCAACGATCGTCAGGAAACGATTGGCCAGATACTTGAATCGCGGCATGCCACCCTTCAGAACCTCATCCCGGCGGCGGATGCGGTTGCCGAGCACGACATCGACGACATCGGCCGCGATGAAGCCCGTCATGTACGGAACCAGCGAGCCGTCGTACTGATTATCGGGGTGCAGCATGACCACGACATCAGCGTCGGTCTCTAGCGCAAGTCGATAGCAGGATTTCTGGTTGCCCCCGTAGCCACGATTCTCTGCGTGGGCGTGGACTACATCGATCCCAAGGCGCCGCGCCACCTCCACGGTGTTGTCACTGCTGGCGTCGTCGACGAGTACAAGGTAGTCAAAGGAGCCCGGCTGGAGGCGCTGTAGCGTCGCCTCCAATGTGCTGGCCGCGTTGTAGGCAGGCATGACCACGCACACCTTGGGGTCGTAGCGCGGCGCCACCGCCTCTGCGGGCACACTGCCGGAGTCGGAGGATGTCGACATGAGCTGGGCTGAATTTGCCGGCTAGCCGGTCCTGATCGCGATGAAGCTGAAGTCGTAACCGTCGATCGCCATGGAGGAAACTTCGCCCTCCTCGCTCTCGAGAAACTCGAAGTAGATGGTGCCGAACTCGTAAGACTCGATCTTGAAGCGGCTGCCCTTGATGTGCTCCATCTCGGTGGCCGCCTGTGCCTCAGCCGCTACCGTGAGGACGCCACTTTCCTCACTGTAGGTAATGGTAATCGCCATCGTGCCCATGTCGGGGATGTCTGCCTCGTACATGCCTGCGAAGCGATCGAAGGACACCTCGTCCTGTCCCGAGGGCGATGCTCCCGCCGGCACTGAGAATACGAGCGAGGCGGCCACAACGACGCCGAATATGACTGCAACAGCTCTACGCATGGAGTCTTCCTATTTCCTGGTGGCAACAAGATTGCCGTTGGGTTGATGATGGACCATCCCGACCATCACTCCTGAAGATCCCTCCTTGAAATCGATACTGTACCTGCTCGCGCCCTCCAGGTCGAAGGCCAGCCCCTGACTCGGCGTCAACTCGTAGGTCGGCTGCCCCGGTACCTCCCATTCGGCGATGAGGCCTGCGACGTACTCGTCGAAGCCTTCGAACGCGGGGTCGGCAGCCTGTCTACTCGTATCGGAGAGCCGACACCGGATCTACTCGGGTTGCCCTGAACGCCGGAACCAGGCTGGCGACCACGGCGACGCCCACCAGCACGAGCGAGACGACCACATACGTGAGCGGATCGACTGGGCTGATGTCGTACAGGAGATTGATGATCACTCTGCTGGCCGCAAAGGAGATGAGAAGACCGATGCCCATTCCGATCAGCGCCAGCGTGAGCGCCTGCCGGATGATCGCTGAAAGGACGCTGCTCGTGTTTGCCCCGAGAGCCATCCGCAGGCCGATCTCCCGCGTCCTCTGGGTGACCGAGTAGGAGATCAATCCATACAGGCCTACTGCCGCGAGCAACAGGGCTACGGCGGCGAAGAACCCCATCATCTGGGCGATCATCTTCTCTTGGCCGAGGGAGTCCGACGCAGCTTGTTCGATCGTCTGAATATTGCTGATCGGCAGATTGGGATCCTCGTTCCAGATGACTCCGCGAACGGCTGATACCATGCTGAGCGGATCGGCCGTGGTGTGAACGACGATTGCTTGCGGCGTGAGGCCAACCTGCTGCAGGCGAGGAACGTACACGAAGCGGTTGTAGTCGGAGCTCATTCCATACTGGCGAACGTTGCCGACGACCCCGACGATCGTGCGCAGCAGATTCTCATCGCGCCATGAGCGCACCCGAATCCCAACCGGGTCCCTGCCCGGGAACATCTCTTCGGCGAACGACTGGCTAATCATCATGACCGGCTCGCTCTCCAAATGATCCCGGTCTGTAAAGGCGCGACCCTGCAAAAGAGGGATGCCCATGGTCTGGAAGTAGCCGGGCATCACGGCGTTCCATTGTGCTGAGAACTCCGGTCCGGCGGGTGGCTCTGGTTCCCCCTCCTCGAGATGGGCGCGAAAGAGATTGTAGGTACTGGCACCGAGCGGCAAGGACAGAAGAGATGTGGCCGATTCGACGCCCTGCAACTCGCCGATCTGCTCGGTGACGTCGAGGAAGAATCTATCGACGAGCTCCTTTTCCGAATACCGCTCGCCGGGCAGGCGGAGAGAGAGCATCAGCATATTGTCGACCCTGACCCCCGGGTCACGCTGGATGACCGCCGCGAGGCTGCGGATCATCAGCCCGGCACCGACGAGCAGCACCAGCGAGAGAGTCACCTCGGCCACCACCAGTACGCTCCGAGTCCTCTTGGTCGCGCGGCCGCCCGCAAAGCTGCGCCCGACTTCGCTCAGTGAGTCGATCAACTGGGCACGAGACGCCACCAAGGTCGGTAGGATGCCGAACGCCAGAGCACTGAGAGTCGCGACCGTGGTCACGAACAGCAGAACCGTTCCATCCAGACCGACGCCCTCGAGTCGGACCAGGTCATCGGGGATTGTGGCTGCGAGGAAACCGATTCCCCAACGTGCCAGCAAGATTCCTGCGGCGCTGCCCAAGGCGGCAAGCAGAAAGCTCTCGGCCAGCAACTGGCGCATGAGATCGCCTCGACCTGCCCCGAGGGCGCGTCGCACCGCGATCTCATGCTCGCGTTCAGCGGCCCTCGCAATGAGCAGGTTCGCCACGTTCACGCAGGCGATCAACAGCACGAAGCCGACGGCTCCCATCAGCACCAGGAGGGCAGTTCGCACCGTTTCGCCGACGACCCACTCTTGCAGGGGAATCACATCAGCGCCGTAATCCGCTCGCTTTGCT
>CALAKE010000566.1 GCA_937922775.1 uncultured bacterium
ACCACCCACCACTTCCGTTTGTCGGCCGACCCGCTGCTCGAGGTGCTCGGGACGCCGCGCCAGGCAGCGCACCTGGTAGCCCGCGCCCTCGAGCGCCGGAAGCAGGCGGCCGCCGACGTAGCCGGTGGCCCCGGCCAGCAGAATGTAAGATGTCTTTTCCATTTGTATTGACTGTACTCGATCATTGTCGGCATTCGCTCGCGTCACCGAGTATCGAGACAATTCCTGTGGTGTGCTTGGCTACATGGACCCTGCTCGTGGCCGCGGCGTGATTCCAATCGGCTGGTCCGGAAGGATCGTGGCGGGGGATTATGAAATGACCGTAGGTGAGAAGTCTGCCAACGTCGCACCGCTCGTCGAGCTTCGCGGCGTCAGCAAAGGCTATCGCGAGGGCGAACGTCGCCACGACGTCCTCGTCGATGTGGATGCCGAGGTTCTGGCGGGCGAGATCGTAGTTCTTCTCGGCCGCAGCGGCTCGGGCAAGTCCACCTTGCTGAACCTGGTCTGCGGCATCGATCTGCCCGATGAAGGCGATGTAGTGGTCGATGGCGTAACCATCAACCGGGTGATCGAGCGTGACCGGACATTGTTCCGCCGAGATCACATCGGCTTCATTTTTCAGTTCTTCAATCTCGTCCCCACACTGACGGTGCTCGAGAACTTGATGCTGCCCCTCGAGCTGGCGCGCCGCACCGAAGCCGAGGATACGGACAAGGCCCTCGGCCTCCTTGACGACGTTGGCTTGGCAGACAGAATCTCGAGCTATCCCGATAGACTCTCGGGCGGCGAGCAGCAGCGTGTGGCCGTGGCGCGAGCGTTGGTCCACGAGCCCCGGCTCGTGCTCGCCGACGAGCCAACCGGGAACCTGGATTTAGAGACCGGCAGGAGCGTGCTCGGCCTGCTCGATAACATGGTTCGGAGCACCGGCACGACCATGATCATGGTCACCCACAGCCGAGAGGTCGCGGGCCTGGCCGATCGGCTGGTCATGCTGCGAGAGGGACAGCTCGTGGAGATCGGCCACGGGGAGCTTTCGTGAGCCGACTGCTGCGCAAGTCCGGGCGCCGGTATCTGTTGCGCCATCCCTGGCAGCTCGCTCTCTCGGTGCTGGGGGTGGCTCTCGGCGTGGCCGTCGTCGTCTCGATCGACCTGGCCAATGAAAGCGCCGAGCGAGCTTTCGGACTCGGAATGGAAGCCGTCTCCGGCCGAGCAACCCACCAGATTGTTGCGGGGGAGAGGGGTATCGACGAATCGGTCTATGTCGCGCTGCGGGTGGAGCTCGGCCTACAGGAGGTAGCTCCGGTCGTCACTGGCAATCTCTCGGTCGCAGGGCAGGGGTTGTTGCTGCGCGTGCTGGGAATTGACCCGTTCGCTGAAGCGCCGATTCGAGCACGCTTCGGGGCGATGTTCGAGGCCGGTGACGTGCCCCTCAGCGCGTTCCTTGTTGAGCCGGGAACCGGCGTGTTGGCCGCCTCGACTGCCGAGCGGCTCGGCGTCGCTCCGGGTGACGAATTGGCCATACGAACCGGGACGCGACGCGACACACTTCACCTAGTTGGGTTGCTCCGTGCCGACACCGCTCGCGAACAACAGGCCCTCGGAGATCTACTCGTTGTAGACATCTCGGTTGCGCAGGAGTTATTCGGTCTCGAAGGACGGCTTTCACGCATTGACCTCGTTGTACCTGAGGGTGCTGACGAGAGGTCATGGCTCGACCGGGTCGAAACTCGATTGCCTCCCGGCGCCACGATCCAAACCGCCGAAGCACGGACACAGGCAATGGCCTCGATGACGCAGGCGTTCCGGCTCAATCTCACCGCCCTGAGCCTGCTGGCCCTCCTCGTGGGCATGTTCCTCATCTACAACGCCATGATGTTCGCCGTCGTCCAGCGCAGGGCGCAGATCGGGATTGTGCGCGCGCTCGGAGCGACCCGCCGCCAGGTCGCCTTGGCCATACTTGGCGAGGCCGCGGCCGTAGGGCTCGTGGGTACCATGGCCGGCATCTTGCTGGGGATCCTCCTCGGATCCGGACTTGTCCGATTGGTCACAACGACCATCAATGACCTGTATTTCGTTCTGTCGGTCACACGTATAGATGTGTCGCCGGTCTCGTTGGCCAAAGGTGCCGCTCTCGGCGTTGGAGCCACCCTCCTTTCCGCGCTCGTGCCCGCCCTCGAAGCAACGAGCACGTCGCCTCGAATCGCCATGGGGCGCTCAACGCTCGAGGATCGGTGGCGTCGAGGTGCCTGGTTTGCCGTACTCGCGGGGTCCACACTCCTGGTGGTGGGTGCGGCGCTGATTGGTCTCACCGAACGCAGCCTGACAGCCGGGTTCACGGCTATGTTGGCTCTCGTACTGGGCTTCGCATCGTTTGCGCCTGCGCTGACTGTTCTCCTCATGGCCGGGCTACGACCCGTAGCCCGCCGGGCAGCGGGTGTGCTCGGGGCAATGGCTACCCGGGGCGTCGTCTCATCCCTGAGTCGAACCGGAGTCGCGATCGCGGCGCTGATGACCGCGGTGGCAGTAACCGTGTGTGTCGGGGTCATGATCGACAGCTTTCGGCAGACCGTGGTGCGCTGGCTGGCGACCACGCTCGTGGCCGATGTCTACGTTTCACCTCCGGATCGTACCGTGGGGCGTTCCGGGCTCGGCCTCGACGGCGATCTCTCGGCTGCATTGCTGGCTGTGCCCGGGGCCAGCGCGGTGGCTAGTGTTCGCGCGGTCCACGTGCAGGAGGCCGGCGGCCAAACGACGCGACTGATCGTCCTCGGCGTGGGGGAAGACAGCAAACCGGCGTATGAGATTCTGGATGGGAGCTTCGAACAGATCTGGCCGGGGTTCAGCAGCGGGCAGGGGGTGCTGGTCTCCGAGCCCTATGCACGACGGCGAAGTGTCGCCGCTGGAGATCAGGTCGTCTTTCTGACCGATCGTGGCGAGCGCTCGTATCCGGTGCTGGGCGTCTACCGTGACTACGCCACTGAGCTCGGAGTCGTAGCCATGCATAGCTCATCCTACCTGCGGTCCTGGGACGATCCCGGGCTAACCGGCATCGCCTTCTTCGTCGAGCCCGACTATGACATCGAGACCTTCATGTCAGGACTTGTCGAGGCCGCTGCCCCGGAGCATGAGATCCTCGTTCAATCCAATCGAGCGATTCGCGATGAAGCCATCGCGGTCTTCGATCGAACCTTCACCATCACCGCCGTGCTGCGGCTCCTCGTGGTGATCGTGGCGTTCGTCGGTGTGCTCAGCGCGCTGATGGCCTTGCAGCTCGAACGAATGCGGGAGTTCGGCGTACTGCGGGCTAACGGCCTCACTCCCGGGCAGGTCTGGGGACTCGTCGTCCTCCAGAGCAGTCTGATGGGCCTTGTTGCTGGGATCCTGTCGCTGCCGGTCGGGTTGGTGCTCGCCTGGGTGATGATCCACATTGTCAATGTGCGAGCGTTCGGCTGGACGCTCTCGATGGCCGTCAATCCTATCCTTTTGGGTCAGGCAGTTGCGGTGTCGATCGGAGCCTCTGCGCTCGCGGGTCTCTATCCTTCGTACAAGCTCGCCCAAGCCTCTCCAGCGCTGGCTTTGAGGGAGGAGTGATCATGCGCCGAGACCCCCTCCTGGCCGCACTCCTCTTTGGAGCCACCCTCGTGCTTGCCGCCTGCACACAGACGCCAATCGACTCGGGCCAGGCCGGATCGATCGCCGTCGCGGAGGCCATGGGCGGAGGGGGTGCCGAGGGTTTTGCGCGGGCGACCGAGGCGCGTCCGTTCGTCTTCCCCCAGGATCACGGGCCACATGAGGATTTCCGCACCGAGTGGTGGTACTTCACGGGCAACTTGGACACGGCGGGCGGCGACGAGATCGGCTTCCAGCTCACGTTCTTCCGCCACGCACTCGCAGCGGATGCCCCCTCGCGCACGAGTCGGTGGGCGAGTCGCGAGGTCTGGTTCGCTCACTTCGCACTGGGCGAGGGCGGGCGGGGGCGCTTCACCGCCGCCGAGCGATTCGAGCGCGGAGCTCTGGGCATGGCGGGAGCTCGTGCCCTGCCGTTCTCGGTGTGGGTGGGTGACTGGCGTGTCGAGAGCGTGAATGGCGACAAACCCTTCCCGGTTCGTCTTGTCGCGAGCACGGATGATATCGGTATCGATCTCACCGTCGATCCGCGGAAGCCGATCGTCCCGCAGGGAAACCGTGGCCTCAGCCAGAAGGGTCCTGAGGCCGGGAATGCCTCCTACTACTATTCGGCGACGAGGCTCGCTGCGCGTGGCACGGTCACGATCCACGGCGAGCCGATCTCGGTCGTTGGATCAGCCTGGCTGGACCGGGAGTGGAGCACAAGTGCGCTTTCGCAAGGCCAGGTGGGCTGGGATTGGTTCGCGATTCAACTCGAGGACGGACGAGATCTCATGCTCTACCGCATGCGCCGAGCGGACGGCATGATCGACCCGCACAACAGCGGCCTGCTCGTAGATACCGACGGCACCCTGCGCAGGCTGGGTCCCGACGACGTCCGCTACGAACCAGGGAGGCGATGGGAGAGCCCTCGCAGCGGGGCGGCCTACCCGGTCGAGTGGCGACTGTGGATCGAGCCTCTCGGGTTGGAGCTCGAGGTAGTACCGATGATCGATATGTCCGAGCTCGACGTCGCGGTCCGCTATTGGGAGGGAGCAATACGGGTACAAGGCAAAGAGGGGCGCCAGCCGGTCAACGGAAGAGGCTTCCTCGAGATGACCGGCTACGAAACTCCGGGGAGCCTGGGGGAACTGACCGGCGGTAGATAGAATGGGCCGGCCATGGATTGGAGCTATCTGCAGCAGAAGATCCCGTTCGAGAAGAACTTCCGCTGGCGCGGCGGGGAAGTGTCGCGCGTCGAGGCGTTCACCGATGCCGTTTTTGCCCTGTCGGCAACGCTGCTCGTAGTTTCGACGGAGGTGCCAAGCTCCTACGCGGGACTGATTGCCACGATGAAGCTCTTTCCCGCCTTCGCGTTGAGCTTCGTTCTGCTCCTGCTGGCCTGGTATTTCCACTTCATCCACTTCCGCCGATACGGCCTGGAAGACGGCACGACGATGTTGCTCAACATTGCCCTGCTCTTCGTCGTCCTGTTCTACGTCTACCCGCTCAAGTTCATGATTGGCTTCCTTTCCGCTTGGGTAGCAGACGGCATGAATGCGGCTTTGGCCTCCTTCGGACTGAACTCGGTTACCGTTGGTCGGATGCTGGCCATCTACGGGGTCGGCTTTGCCTTGATGTACGTGATCCTCGGTCTGATGGCAGTCCACGCGCTGCGCCTGCGCGAAGAGCTCGAGCTCAACGAGGTCGAGGTGGTCATGACGCGCACGCTGATATCCACGCACGCCATTCAGGCCGGCGTGGGAGGTCTATCGGCGCTGCTGGCGTTGACCCTGCCCGACCCCTTCCAGGGAACGGCTGGCTGTGCCTACATGCTTCTGCCCATCATTCATCCCATCCACGGGCGCAGGGAGAATCGGAAAGAGCAGGAAGCGCTCGATCTCATGGCGATGGCCGAGGGGAAGAATGGAGGAGACTCATCGGCAGTGAGGGAGGAGGAGAAGAAAACCGGGAACTAAGTTCGCGTTTATGGCGTCAGAATAAGCAGAAGGTCGCAGCAGAATGTGTGGCCGCTCCTATCCCCGGATGTGGGAGAAGTGGGGGTTGGGAATGATGCGCCACGCCAGTGACACTGAATCGGCTGCTTCAGCTACTCCGCAGATCATGAGCACGGTAGTCATTGCGGGGTCTCTCCTGCTGACGCTTCTCCTGATTTCGGCAGTTTTCGTGTTCGCCGGCCCGGCAGCCGCTGTGGCCAGCACACCCGCCGCCTTGTGGCTCGGCCCTGACGGACAGCCACTCCCCTTCACCACCCACGCGGAAGTGGTCGAGTTCCTGCGCACAGCGGAGGTCGTGTCCAGCACCGTGGTGGAGACCGGATCCACACTTCCGGACAAGCTGTTGCTGGAGAAAGACGGAGTACAACTGCACGCGATCTTCCGCACCTTCTTTCGCTTCCAAGATCACACCACCGACCCGCAGACAGGACAGTTCATTGCAGGCAGGGTAAAGGACAGTGCCATGTTCGAGGCGGCCGCCTACGAACTGGCTCAGCTGCTCGATTTTCCTCTGGTGCCGCCAACGGTGCGCCGCACGATCAACAATCGCGAAGGGACGCTGCAGCTCTGGATCGAGTCTGCGATGACCGAGACGAAGCGACGGGATCTGGGCATCGAGCCGCCCAACCCTCACTGGTGGAGCGGCATCATGCAGTCACTGAGGACCTGGGACAACCTCATTTTCAATGCCGACCGCAACACGGGCAATTTCCTCATTGATCCCAACTGGGGCATTTGGTTCGTCGACCACACGCGCGCGTTCCAGACGCGCCGCGACCTACGCAGGCTGGATTTGATCACCTTCTGCGAGCGACATCTGTGGGAGCGTTTGCAGGCAGTTACTGACGAGGAGATCAACGCGCACCTATCCCTGTACCTGGATGGGCAGGAGATCGGTGCCCTGCTCGCGCGTCGAGAGCAGATCGTCACACGCATCGAGGAGCTCATTCAGGAGAATGGTGAGGATGCCGTGATCTTCAGGTATTCACACGACATCTCCGACTGGACCCGACCCGGGCCTCGCTAGCAGGTCAGAGTGGAACCGACCGTCCGAACGTCACGATGGAAGATCCCTGCCCTCACTTGCTGACGCCTCGAAGAGGCCGAAGCCCGACAGCGCTGGCGTGCTGACGCTGTCCTCGATGATGATGCGCACGCGGTCGGCCGTAACCGGATCGATGCGCAGCAATCGTTTGTAGCCGATTGTCGTCGCGCGGGCGACCTCTTGCCAGGTGTCGTCGACGTGCGCCTCGATCGCGAATGCCGCAATGCGTTGGCCAAAACGGATCGGCTCTTGAAGCAAAATGCGGTCGAAGCGCATCGGCGCGCCGAGATCGACCTGCAGGGAAGCCGAGATCACGCCGTCGTCGGTGGCCCAGTAGGTCTGCGGATCACCGTCAACGATGTTGGAGGGAGCAAAGTACGGGTGTTGACCGCGGTGGCTCCCCGTCGCGGCTGCGGGATCGCCGGCGATCATCACCGGCTTGCCTGCGGCGAGGTTCACCGCAAAGGTCTCATCGAGGATACGGCGAAACTCGCGCAACACCGCGATGTCGTTGTCGTGGAACAGCCCGCGCTCATCGGGCGGCACGTTCAATAGAAACACACAGTTGCGGCCCACTGAACGGTAGTAAACGTCGATGAGCTCCTGCGGGCTCTTGACCTGGTCATCCTCTTCGGCGTGGTAGAACCAGCCCGGCCGGATGGACGTGTTGCACAGCGGCACTACCCACTGTGCGCCGGCGGGGTCACCGCGGTTGAGGTAGGCGGAGTCAGCGGCTCCCACAACTACGCCCTCGGCGTCGATCGTCGACCAGTTGGTCTCACCGGCGAAGCCTTGCTCGTTGCCGGTCCAGCGGATATCGGGCCCCGCGTCCGAGAAGATAAGCACCCGCGGTTGCAGTGATTTGACCAGGCCCCAGGTCGCCGGCCAGTCGTAGTAGGCCTCGCGGTCGATGCGGCGCTCCTCGTTGGCGCCGCCGTAGTAGCCGTCACCGCCGTTGGCGCCGTCGAACCAGACCTCGGTGATCTCGCCGTAGTCGGTGAGCAGCTCGCCGAGCTGGTCGCGGTAGTAGTCGATGTATTCGGGGCTTCCGTACGCCGCATGGTTACGGTCCCACGGCGACAGATAGAGGCCGACCTTCACGCCGTGGCGACGCGCTGCCTCCGTGAACTCGGCGACCACATCGCCGCGGCCGTCACGCCACGGGCTGCTCTTGACCGAGTGCTCGGTGTAACGGGATGGCCAAAGCGCAAAGCCGTCGTGGTGCTTGGCGGTGAGGATGAGCTCCTTCATTCCCACCTCGGCCGCGACCGTGGCCCACTGATCCGCATCGAGCGCCTCAGGCTGGAAGATCCCCGGTGATTCGTCACCGAACCCCCACTCCCTGTCTGTGAAGGTGTTCACGGTGAAGTGCACAAAGCCGATCAGCTCCATCTGCTGGTAGGCGATCTGCTCGGGGCTTGGCACCACGGCGGTAGGGGCGATGTCAGGGGGTGGGTCGGACGGCCAATCAGGCTCTGCCAACCCGGCGCAGCCGCCCGCGGTGGTAGCGAGAGCCAGGGCGAACACCATTAATGCCCAGAGTGACCTAGAGGGCGACACTCTCGATCTAATGGATTTCGAGGATGGTTGGTATTCGCAACGCATGCCATAGATCCTATTCGCGCGGTTCGGCGGCGTCTATGCAACCTCGCGGCGCCCGCGTGCGTTACTACTAGCAGCAGCCTGGTCGGTTAATCTTTCGCCCGAGCGGAGACCCGTGCTGGATTCGATGCGCGGTGAGAGCTGAGAAAGAACATGTCGACATGGACCACTGATCTGAAGTTCGCCTACCGCATGGCCGCAAAGACACCGTGGATGACCAGGGCTCAGCGTCGGGGGTTCGTTTCGGCAGCATCAGCGGGGCGCTCACGATCACCGAGGTGGCATTGTCGGTAGCCTTCCTGGCTGCCGCCGGCCTCGCCGCCGAGACCATGATGGTGTCGGGCAACATCGATCGAGACCTCCCCACCGAACAGGTGCTCGTTGCCAGTGTGGCATTGGTCGACGAGCAGACAGTCAACGCGGCGGGCGAGATTATTGTTCCTGCTGGCGCCATTCCGCCTCCGCAGTGGGCGACGCTGCGGGAGCAGATCCGAGATGCGGCCGATCAACTGCCTGGTGTGCGCCAGGCGGTACTAGCCACCATGTTGCCGGGGCATCCACATGGCCACGCCCGCGTCGAGCCAGAAGACGAGAGTGCTGGCTCGCCCACAACGGGGGTGCGCGTCCCGATGTCGGCTGTCTCACCCGAGTTCTTTGCTGCCTACGACAGCCAGTTGATGATGGGCCGCAACTTCAGTCCTGCCGACACTCCCGACTCTGAGCTCGTTGCCATCGTCAATGCCTCGTTCGCACGGCGGTTTTTCGGTAATGCCAATCCTGTCGGAGAACGTTTCCGCCGGCTGCCCGCTGGCGAGACGACGAACTGGATTCGCATCATCGGAGTCTCGCCCGATCTGCGCATGATTCCGGGAGACGACCACGAAGCCGGATTCTACGTGCCGTTTTCGCAGCGGCCGAGAAGTGACTTCACCCTGGCTCTACGTGTTGATGGAGACCCGCTCGCCATGTCGGCCGCGCTAAGAGAGACCATCAAGGGGATCGACGTCCGTATCGATGTTTCTGGCTTCGGCACACACGCGGAGATGGCCGAAGGCTATCGAACCGGCTATCAGATCATGAGCCTGATGTTCTCTGTGCTCGGCGGCGCCGCGGTGTTTCTCGCCGTCGCAGGGCTTTACGCCGTCATGGCCTTCTCGGTAACGCAGCGGACACGCGAAATTGGCATTCGTATGGCGCTCGGCGCTGACCGCGGCAACATTCTCGGCACGGTTCTGCGTCGCGGTTTGCTACAGATCGGTATCGGTCTCTCGCTCGGCACACTGGGGGGATGGTCACTGTTGCGCTTGATGCAGTACTTCCCCACGGGGGTGGCATCGACGGGTACGTGGATGCTCGTTGCAGCTTCGCTAGCAATGCTGGTCGCCGGCATCCTCGCCTGCCTGGTCCCCGCAGCGCGGGCGGTCGCAGTGCATCCAGTCGCGGCGCTGCGGTACGGCTGACGGTGTCACCGGGATCGACTTCTGCTCTGATCCCGAATCTTATGGGAACACCTGTTAGATTTGTGCAGAACATGGTGCCAGTGGGCGTTGCTCGCATGCGACTACGATGCAAGGCGACACCGGAGTCCAGGGAGGAAGCTAGCCATGGCCCAGAGCGAGACCACGGTTGGTTCCGTCGTTGGCGCGCACAACGAATGGGATTTGCTGGAAGAGGTCGTCGTCGGCACGGTCGAGGGAGCGCTGGTCCCGCCTTGGGACACCATGATGGAGGCCACCCTCCACGACAAGGGTTTGTGGGATTACTTCAAGGAACACGGGGGCACTTCCTGGCCTCGTGAACTGCTCGCCGCGGCGCGGAATGACATTGATGAATTTGTCCACATCCTCGAGGCAGAGGGTGTGACGGTACGGCGACCCACTCCCTACGATTTCGCCAAGCCCTTCGCAACACCCGATTTCGAGATCGCAAGCTCCTGCTACGCCCTCATGCCGCGAGACGTGCTTCTGGTTATCGGCGATCAGATCATTGAAGCACCCATGGGATGGCGCTCGCGATACCACGAGAATCACGCCTACAAGGACCTGTGCAAGGAGTATTTCAGGTCGGGCGCCCGCTGGGTGTCCGCACCGCGCCCGCAGCTCGGCGACGCGAGCTACAAGAAGGACTTCGTGCCGCCGGAGGAAGGTGAGCCGATGGGGACAATCCTCACCGAGTTCGAGCCGCTCTTCGATGCAGCGGATGTGATCAAGTGCGGCCGGGATATCTTCATCGCGCAGAGCAATTGCTGTAATCGTTTCGGCATCGATTGGCTGCGCCGCCACTTGGGGGATGAGTATCGCGTCCACGAGGTCGAGGTATACGACACCCATCCGATGCACATTGACGCCACGTTCTACCCGCTGGCGCCCGGCAAGCTACTGATCAATCCGGAGCGGGTAAAGAGGGTGCCTGCGATGTTCGAGCAAGCTGGCTGGGACGTTCTGGTCTGTCCAGAGCCTCTGATGCCCGAAACCCATCCGATGTTCAACTGTAGCCGCTGGATCTGCATGAACGTCCTGATGTTGGACGAGAGGCGGGTGATCGTATCGAAGGGAGAGGGCAACCTGATCCGAGCCCTGCAGGACTGGGGTTTCGAGCCGATACCCTGCAACTTCTACGACTTCGAGACGATTGGGGGCGGCCTGCATTGCGCCTCGCTGGACATCAGGCGTCGGGGCGGGCTCGAGTCATACTTCTAGGAGAGAACGAATGCCCTTCGCATATGGGGTTCTCGGGGCGGGCAGGCAAGGAACAGCGGCCGCCTACGACATGGCTCGCTGTGGCAACGGCGAGCACGTCGTGCTGGCGGACCTGGACCTGGACGTCGCGCAGCGGGCTGCTGATCGCGTGAACAAGCTGCTGGGCAAGACCGTCGTTGAACCGAGGCGAGTGGATGTTGCAGACGCTGAAGCCGTTGAGCGGTTGCTGGTCGAGGCGGATGCTTGCCTCAGCGCCGTGCCGTATTACTTCAACCTGGAGATCACCCAGGCAGCCCTCCGGGCCAGGACACACCTGTGCGATCTGGGAGGGCACACCGGTATCGCGCGACGGCAACACGAGTGCGACGCCGCGGCAAGAGCGGCCGGCGTCAGCATCATTCCGAACTGTGGGCAGGTACCGGGTATGGGCACAACGTTGATGGTCCATGCCATGGAGATGCTCGACGAGGCCGTCGACGTGTACATGTGGGACGGCGGCCTACCCCAGAATCCACGGCCACCCTTCGACTACCTGGCTACCTTCAGCATCGCCGGGCTGACCAACGAATACGCCGAGCCGGCTGTCTTCTTGCGGGACTGGCGCATAACGGAGGTTGAGCCGATGACGGAACTGGAAACCGTCGAGTTTGCGCAGCCGATCGGCACGCTCGAGGCATTCGTCGCGGGTGGCGGCACTGACACAATGCCCTGGACCTTCGAAGGCAAGCTGCGAACGTTGCAGAACCTGACGTTGCGATACCCGGGCAGCCTGGCGCACCTCCGCGCGTTCTACGATTTGGGCCTGTGGGGGCTGGAGCCTGTCAGTGCCGGCGGTGTTGAGGTCGTGCCCCGTGAGGTCTTCCACGCGCTGTTCGAGCCCAGGGTCACCTTCCCCGGCGACCGGGATATCGTTCTCGTGCGGATCAAGGCGGTTGGCATGAAGGATGGGCAAGCCGCGGAGGCGATCGTAGAGCTAGTCGATCACTTTGACGAGGAGACTGGATTCACAGCGATGGAGCGCTGTACAGGATGGAGCGCGGCCATCGCGGCGGCGATGATGGCTCGCGGTCAGACGCCCCTGGGAGCAGGGGGTGTGGAGACCCAGGTGCCTGCCAGACCTTTTGTGGATGAGCTGGTCCGGCGCGGCATCGATGTCAGTGAGCAAGTGTCTGTGGTCTGATGTCCAGCTCCACACGATCGAAGAACATGGTGGCCTCCGAGTCTGTGTTGTCCGTATCGACCAGGATCGCCACGCCCGTCACAACGCCGGGCGACTCGCCGAAGAATGCCAGGTAGTCAGCGATGAAGTCTCGTTGGACCGATATCCATTCATCACCTCTACTTGGGGAGCCGGCAACCACAACCATTGCCACCCGGTCGCTGTAGGGGCTGGGGAAGACGGATCCGATGGGGAGGTGCTCTGCCCATACATAGCACAACGCCCGGGCGTCACTATCACCGAAGTCACCATCAAAGATCACGAACACTCGTCCCGAGTAGTCGTCACCTCCCCTCTCTTCGTGATCCCTGGCCGCGGCGATTGACTGCCCTAGCCGCCAGCGCCAAGCAATCCGACCCCGGCCTGACGCCGGAATCCTTACCCGCCTCACCAGAGCGGCGGCCCCACCCTGGCTCTCGGCACGAAGAACCGATTCATCCCCATCGTCCACGACTCCGTAGCTGGTCGGCGATGCGGCCAGCCGCTCCTCCACCCAGCGGACGCTCCAGTCCCCATCGAACTCTTCGATGAACCCTGTTGCTTGCAGAAGCCCTGTGATCCCGCCAGCAAGGGAAGCGTGTGCACCCTGGCAAATGAAAAGCCCGAGGATCAGGCTGCAAGCAAGACGGGTGATGTGAGTCATTGCTTGCGAAACTCCATGACCGTCTGGCGGTAGCCGTCCGGGACCCCGACATCGAACCGCTTGCCGTCGACGACATAGCCGCTACAGCCCTCTTCCTGGCGCAGTCGTTCGAGGCAGGTAGTGAGCTGAAACTCACCCTTCTCTCTGAGATTGTGGGAGATGCTCTCTTCGAGGTACGCGAAGATATCCGGCGTCAAGACATATTGGCCGAAGATAGCGAGATAGTGGCCCTCGTCGACACCGTCCACGAGCAGCCGCTTCTTGGCGTCCTCGAGGGTCGGCTTTTCCAAAAACTCGGTGATGGAAAGAATCGACTCGTCTTCCTTCCAAACACCGGCGACCACACCGTAGAGATGGATCTTGTCGGCGGGTGTGACCCTCAAGCCGACGACGCTCTCGCGCGTCTTCTCATAGACCCTCAACACCTGCTCGGCGCAAGGCAGGTCGCTGTTGGATTCGTAGAGGTGATCCCCGAGCATCAGCAGGAAGGGCTCGTTGCCCACCCAGTCCTTGGCGCAATAAACGGCGTGGCCGAAGCCATCCTGGGTGTCTTGGGTAACGAAGGAGACCTTGTGCCCGAGGTCCAGGATGTACTGGAGGTACTTTCGGCTCTCCTCGGAGAGCTTGTTGAGATTCTCCGGCCGCGGAGGCACGCAGAAGAACTCCTCGAAGAGAGCCTGATCGTCCTTCTGGACAATCAAGCACACTTCCTCGATTCCCGACTGGATGGCCTCCTCGATAATGGCCAAAATCACAGGCTTGGCCCGACCGTCGCTGTCGATGATCGGAAACAGCTCTTTCTTCATGGCCTTCGACGCCGGGAAGAGGCGGGTCCCGAAACCGGCGGCGGGAATGACCGCCTTGCGAACCTTCTGGGTCGACCCGATCACCAACTTCAAGCAAGGCATGCCGAAATCCTTCTCGAGGATCTCGACGACCTTCTGCTGCGATTCCTCATCTTTGGCCACAAATTGGGCTGAGCCGTCACCTTGGGAACCAACGCCCTTGCCCCCGTGGACATAGGGTGCGAGGGCTTCGTGACGAAGCACGTCATGCAGCACGGGGGCGGTGAGCTGGGAAGGGCACGCGGGAATCAAATGCCGATCGAAGGCTGCCTGTGCCTCGGTCATGAGGGCCCCGAGCCCGGCGGCGTCTCCCTCCTCGAGCATCTTGCGAGCCCGTGCGTTGATGTCCTTGTTGATCGGGCCCAAGTACTCTTGAACGTTCTTCTGCAGATCGTTCTCGGCAAATGGGTAGCACTGGTTGAGCTTCTGGAGAATCTCCATCGTGTCTTTGCTGGCGCAGAGGTCCGCGATGACGAAGTAGAGATCCTCCGGGACCGATAACTCCCTCACGTCGGTGCGCTCTCCGTCGTAGACCATCTCGATCGGCTTGTTGCCGTAGGCGCAGCCCTGGTCCATGCGGCCGCATCGCGAGGGAGTCGTGATCTCGCCGAGATACGCGTACTCCATCTCGCCTCGTACGGTCATCTTGAGGTCGTAGATACGGTTGAACGCACGGGCCACGAGGACACAGATCGCGGCACTGGAGGAGAGTCCCTTCTTGATGGGTAGGTCCGTCATGCAGTTGTCGATCTCGAGGCCGCGGACGTGGTAGTGGGTCAGCACCTGGTAGGCCACACCTGCCGCATAGCTGAAGAAACCTCCTTTTTCCGCCTCGGCCAGGAGAGCGGCCCGCTCCATGGGGATCTCGAGCGGTCCCTTGCGCACCCCTTCGTCCGTCGTCGACCACAGGACCAACTTCGAGGGGTGGGGCCGCACCTCGGCGTGTATCCCCTGATTGGTTCCCGCGATGATCGTGTAGCCCTTCTCGACGTTCGCGTTAATGCGCCGGTAGTGCCCAGCCCAGTCACTGTGCTCGCCAAACAGACAGATCCGACCTGGAACGAAGAGCTTCATTTGTGCGTCCTTGCTGTGAAATGCAGCCATTGCCGCCGCAGATCAATCTCACAGAACAACACCTGGGTGTCAATCGTCCAGCATGTGGACGTGGCCAGAGTTGCTCGAGGCTTTGGCCAGTCGGCCTGCTCTTCTGTAAGATAGGCGGACCCCGTAACAACTCCGCGGTTGGCCGCTGCATTTGAGGTGAGTCGCAGCATGCCCGCCTCGCATTGACGATCCAGGAGCACCGTGTGACCAATAATCCTCTGCATCTGAAGCGAATTCACCACGTCGAGTTCTGGGTGGGCAATGCCAAACAGGCGTCCTACTACTACCGCAAGGCGTTCGGCTTTTCGCTGACTGCTTACTCCGGCCTGGAGACGGGAAATCGATCAGCGGCCTCGTACGTGCTCGGCCAGAACAAGACGACCTTCGTGATGACGACGCCGCTTTCGAGCGACAGCCACATCAATGATTTCATCGTTCAGCACGGTGACGGTGTCCGCGACATCGCCTTCGAGGTGGCCGACGCCGACCTGGCCTACGAGGCGGCGATCGAGCGTGGCGCCGAAAGCGCCATGGAGCCGCACGACCTAACCGACGAGCATGGCACCGTGCGGCGGGCAGCGATCAAGACCTATGGCGACACCATTCACTCTTTGATCTCGAAGGGCGAGTACGACGGCCCGTTCCTGCCGGGCTACGAGGCGCGCGAGCCAGCGGGCGGAGGAGCCGGCCTGCTCCGCATCGACCACATCGTCGGCAACGTCGAGCTCGGCAAGATGAATGAGTGGGCCGAGTGGTACAGCAAGGTGCTCGGCTTCAAGCGATACATCAGTTTCGACGACAAGGACATCTCAACCGAGTACAGCGCCTTGATGAGCATCGTCATGTCTGACGATTCGTTCTCCATCAAGTTCCCTATCAACGAACCCGCCGAAGGCCGCAAGAAGAGCCAGATCGAGGAATACCTGGACTTCAACAACGGTCCCGGTGCCCAACACGTGGCGTTTCTCACCGACGACATCATCGCCACCGTGAAGCGCCTGGTCGCCAGCGGGGTCGACTTCCTGATGGTTCCGGAGTCCTATTACGAGGAGCTGCCTTCGCGCGTTGGGGAGATTGACGAGGCGGTCGATGCGATCGCCGAGCTCGGAGTGCTCGTCGACCGCGACGACGAGGGGTATTTATTGCAGCTCTTCACCAAGCCGGTCGAGGATCGCCCGACGCTCTTTTACGAGATCATCCAGCGAAAGGGCAGCCGCGGCTTTGGCAAGGGCAACTTCAAGGCGCTCTTCGAAGCGCTCGAGCTGGAGCAGGATCGGCGCGGGAATCTCTGAAGCGGCGCGAGGAGGGCTGCTGCCGGCGCCGCCCGGCCCCGTCACCCTTGCTTCCGTTCCCCGTTGTCCGTACCCCGCACACCTCTCCCGCGCTGACCCCCGTTCGCCCGGGTGGTTCGGCGAAGACGATGGACGGGGGTACGGAGCGGGCGAGGGCGCGGGGTACGCAAGAAAGGGAGACGGAAGGGGGGGGACGCGCAGCAGGAGAGCGACTCGTCG
>CALAKE010000567.1 GCA_937922775.1 uncultured bacterium
CGAGGGCCACGCTGGCGGCACGGTACGCAGGCACCAGACTTGCAATGACCGTCACCGCGAACAATAAGGCCGCGACCGCCGCAGAGGTTCCGCCGCTCACCGTGGCCAGCCCCACCATCAACGAGCGAATCACGCCGAGCAGCGGGATCATGAGCAGGCCGCCGATGGCAAGCCCCACGACCGCCAGCACCACACCTTGGCGCGCCACCATCCACACCACGCTCTTTCCCTTGGCGCCCAGCGCCATGCGGATACCGATCTCATGGCGGCGCTGGTTCACCGAGTAGGCCAGCACGCTGTAGCTGCCGACCGACGCCAGCAGGATGGCGAGGATGCCGAAGCCGCCGAGTATGGTGGTGAAGATATCGATGCCAACGAAGTTCTGCGCCGTTACTTCATCCATCGTCAACACCTGCGACAGCGTCAGGTCGGGGTCGAGCCCCCGGAGCGCGCTTCGGAGGGGCTCGGCGAGAAGCCGCGGATTGCCGCCGCGGGAACGCAAAGTCACGAAGAAGCTGTTCGTCGGCGCTTGGGCCATCGGCGTGTAGATGGCCTCGGACTGCACGCCGCCCGCGGTTTGCAGCAACACCTGCTGGATGTCCTCGACGACACCGACGATCTGGTGAGCTTCATCGCGCACGTCGACGTAGTGGCCCAGAGGGTTTTCGCCAGCCAGCCATGTCTCGGCGAACGACCGGTTCACCACCGCTACGGGCGCCTGCCCGAGCCGGTCGCCGTCCTCGAAGAAGCGCCCCTGTACCAGCTCGATGCCGAACGTGTCGGTGTATGCGGGCGAGGCGCGCAGGGCGAAGGCCTGCGGTGCCTGCGAGCCTTCCTCGGTTTCCCGCCCGCGGACCTGGAACGTCTCGGTCGGCGAGCCGAACGTGCGCGGCAACGCGTTCACCAGCGAGGCCTCCGCGACACCTTCGATCGCCTCGGTGCTCTCGAGAACCCTCTCCAGAAGCAAGAGCGTTTCTTGGTCAGTCGAGTACTTGGACGCGGGGATCCGCACCTGTGCCGTCAAGATCGGGGTCGGGTCGAAACCCGGATCGCCACCGCGTAGCTGAAGAAAGCTCTGGATGAGCGCTCCGCCCCCGCCGAGGGCCAGGAGCGACAGGGCGATTTCCGCCACCACCAGCGAGCGGCTCATGATCTTACGGCTCCTCGTCGCGCTGCTCCTGCCGCTGCCCGAGTTGACGGCCTCGGTATGGCTGTGCCGAAATATCTGCAGGGCGGGCACCATGCCGAAGACCAGACCCGTGATGGCGGAGATCAGCAGGGTAAAGAGGAGCACCTCGCCGTCGAGGGTGATGACAATGCTGGAGGGCAGAACGCTGGCGGCATGGTTGACCATCAAGCGGACGCCATACCAGCCCAACCCGAGGCCGAGCAACATGCCCGCGGCCACCAAGAGGGTGCTCTCGGTGAGTAGCTGGCGCACGATGCGGCCGTGTCCGGCGCCCAGGGTGAGGCGCAAGGCGATCTCCCGGCGACGCTCCTGACCCCTGGCGAGAAGCAGGTTGGTCACATTGACACAAGCGATCAGCAGGACGAAGAAGACCGATCCCTGCAGTAGGGCATAGAACGTCTTGGTCTGGGTGCTGGGAATGTCGTCGCGGTAGTTGAAGACATCGAGTGTCCAGCCCTCGAAGGCTTCCGGGTACTCGGTTTCGAGCTGCAAAGCGAGCGTGGCAACCTCGGCCTCGAAAGCCTCGAGGCTGGAATCGGGTGCGAGACGGGCCATCGGAACGATGTCGCGGCGGTCGCGCGTTCGGTCGCTGGGATCGTCGATCAACGGCACCAAAATGTCGGCGAAAGCGAACAGGACGTTGAAGCTCGGAGGCAGCACGCCGACAACCTCGTGGGGCTCGCCGTCGAGGATGAGAATCTCGCCGAGCGGGTCGCCTTCGCCGCCGTACTCGCGCTCCCAGAACTCCGAGCGGATGACCGTCACCTTGGGCGCCCCCTCGATACCCTCATCGGCGCGGAATCCACGACCCCGCTGCATGGGCTTTCCGATCAGATCGAAGAAACCGGGCGTCACTTCCGAGATACTCACAGGCTCGCTTCGATCGGTACCCCGCAGGCCGCGCTGTGCAAAACGCAAAGCGGCCCAGGAGTGGGTGCTACGGCTGCGTTCCTGCAAGTCCGCCCAGGTGCCCGGGGAGATGCTGAATGTGCTCAGGTTGATCGATTGAGTCTTGAGCCGTTCCTGCACCAGCACCACGCGCTCCGGCTCCACGACTGAAGTGGGCTGCAACACCACGGCGCTGACGAGGCTGAAGACCGCTGTGTTGCCGCCGATCGCGACCGCCAGCGACGCTACGGCTACTAGAGTAATCCCCCAACGCTTGCGGAGCATCCTCAAGGCGAAGCGAGTATCCCGAACGAGCTGTGCCATGGCACCCGACTCCTTTCCGACCGACCCACGTTGCTGTCTGGGGAGACAGGAGCGACCGAAACCGAGTGTGCCGTGACATTTACTCCCGCTGCTGACTTGTTCAGCGGGCAGGCCCAACCGTCCGGCGAAAAGGCCGAATCAGGCGGCGAACGGCGAGCGGCCTGCGTCGGCCCGCTAATCGCCCTGGCAGCGAGTACGCAAGGTTGACCATTATGTAGTCATCATGATAATTATGTAGTCTATGAACAAAGTGACCTATCTCGGAGAGCTGGAACAGATGATTCTGTGGACCGTGCTTCGCCTCGGCGATGATGCCTACGGTCTGGCTGTACGTGACCACCT
>CALAKE010000568.1 GCA_937922775.1 uncultured bacterium
CACCGAGGATGTCCGGATCACCGCCGAAGCGCCGCTGCCAATAGCCGTGGCTCAGGATCGCGGTCAGTTGCGCGTCGGGGGCCGTGTCGAGAGCGGTGAAGCCGCGGCCCAGCGCCGGCCGCACTCTGAGGGCAGGTAAAACCTGTTCGGTGATGCCGATTGCCTCCACTTGCTCCGGCGCATCGAGGCCTGTCACTGGAACCTGGGTTTCCCACCAGGCGCCCATCTGCGCAAACACCCGATTCTCGTCACGGTACGTCAAGTAAGTTGACGACGTGTGGTTCATTCTGTCGAAGCCGAGTGGTGGGAGGCGGTGGTAGACGGCGACGATCTGGCTGGAGTCGGTGTACGGAAGCGGTCTTATCAGCACCCCGTTGACGACCGTGAAGATGGCGGTAGTCGCGCCGATTCCCAACGCCATTGTAAGTATGGCCACGACCGTGAACCCCGGCGTGCGGAGTAATGCGCGACAAGCCTGTCGAAGCTCCGGGATCGTAGCGGCCAGCAAGCCCTCGCCCCGGCGTCGTGGCACTGCGGACAGCCCGTCGCCCGGTGCGAGCGCGACCTCGCTTCGGTCTGCCTCGCTTCGGTCTGCCTCGTGTCGTGCCCGGCGCTCTGCCCGCCGCTCGGCAAACGCCGACCGCACCAAGTCGGTACCCTGGAATGCCCACATGCGCAGCACGCCGGTCCACCCATACCGGCGGCGAACCTCCCGAGCCTGCTCTGCCAGCAGCTCGGCCAACTCGTGCCCGTACCGAGCGCGAAATCCGGCGGGGAACAGGCGCAGCGTCCAACTCAGGATCCCCCTCATGAGCCGCGTGAATCCAGCAGCTCGGCATCGCGTGCCCAGGCTGCAATGCCTTCGAAGACGCGCGCCTCTGCGGCGGCGCGCTCGCGACCATTGGGCGTCAGCCGGTAGGTGCGACGCTGCTGATGAGCCGGCTCCTCGGGCGTCACCTCGGCGATGAAGCTTGCATCGACGAGCTTCTTGATCGAGCGATACAGCGTGCCCGCACCAATTCTGAAGGCGCCGGAAGTGCGTTCCTCGATCTCCTGCATGATCGCGTATCCGTGACGTTCACCCTGGCTCAGCGCCACCAGGATCTGGAACATCAGGGGCGTGAGCGTCGATGTCTCATCCGTTTTTGGTCGTCTACTCATCGAACATCTCCATTTAGCACATGTGCATTATGCACATGTTAGGAGATGAATTGCCCGGACGCAAGGAACGATTTCGACCGACCACCAAATCGTATCCGGTCGAGAGCTCTCAACGGATTGCGCTGCTGGCGGCCGCGAGGCCCTCAGCGGTTGCCCAGGGCGTAGAGGTGACCGTCGGCGCTGCCGATGTACAGAACCCCATCGCGAAGCACCGGAGACGAGAGAAACGCTCCGAGGTCGAGGAACTTATCGACAGCCGCCATGGCGCTCTCATGCGTGTACTCGCTACCGAACAAGTTCGCCGCGTTCCAGGTGCCCTCCGGGGTGAGGATGTCGTGCGGGTCGAGCTCGCTTGCCTCGGTGTGGAATTCCCACACGATATCACCAGATATCGCGTCGTAGGCGAACAGAGCCCCGCCGCAAGTCCCGACGTAGACCATGCCGGCCGCGATGGACGGAGACGAATACGCATAAGTCTTGGTGGACGACTGAAACAGCACCTCTCCGGTCAGCGCATCCGCGGCCGTGAGCGTGAATGAGTCCGAGGTGCCGAAGTAGAGATTGCCGTCATGGATTGCGGCGGAGCCGAGCACCCAGGAGCCGCTGGTGTCGAACTTCCAGGCCTCTTCACCCGTCTGCGCGTTCACGGCATGAAGCCCACCATCACGACCGCCGATGTAGACCATGTCTCCCGCGACCAAAGGCGAGGACTGCAGGCCGTGCTGGTTGTAATAGTTGGTCTCCGTGCCTGCCTGGAAGTGCCAGCGCTCCTCGCCAGTCAGTGCGTCGAGCGCGTAGAGGCGGCTTTCCATGTTGCCCACGTACACGGTGGCATGGGCGATTGCCGGTGAAGAATGGACCGTATCAGCAGTTTCGAAGGTCCAGAGAGCCTCGCCGCTGACCTCATCGAGTGCGTAGATTTGACCTTCTCCGGTGCCGAAATAGATGATGCCCTCCGCAACGACCGGCGAAGAGAGGTAGAAGTCCCACGGATCGACATGCACCTCGTCCCTCGGGGTCATGCCGTCGAGGTTCCTTGCTCTCCAACGTCGCTCACCCGTGGTTTCGAAGCTCCACTCGAGCTCGCCCGAGCTGGCGTCGAGGGCGTAGAAATTGCCGTCGTAGCTGCTGAAGAAGACGTTTCCTCCGGCCACGGCTGGAGATGATCGCACGGCCCCGCCGGTTTCAAAGCGCCAAACCTCCTCACCCGTCTCCGTGGCGACGGCGTACATATGACCATCGTCACTCCCGACATAGGCCACACGATCGGCAACTGCCGGGCTCGACATCACCCTTCCGCCCGTCGCGAACATCCACAGGACGCCGGGCGCTTCCTCGACGCCTTCGGTGAGATAGACGCCCGTATGCCGCGGATCGCCGCGGAACATCACGGTCTCAGATTGGCCACTGCAGGCGATGGATGGCAAGACGCTGACGATGCAGAAACCGAGGGCGAAGATTCCAGAGCGCAGTCGTCGAGTTGCTTCTTGCATGTTCTTCACCTCTCGGGAGCGTTTCGGTTCTCGATGTGGTTGACAACCTATCATGTGTGAATCTTGCCCCTGCAACGTGCAAGAGCGTGTACTGGTCGACTATGATCTGGGTCCTCATTCTGCAGAGTTGAAATGGAGGGATTGAGAATGTCGATTCGGTTGAGCGTCCCCACTGTGCTCGGAAGTGGCACCATCTTGGCCATCGCTGTGGCCGCGGTTACTGCCCTGGTATTCACGGCCGAGAGCACGGCTGCGACCGGCGATAGGATGCCGGTCACGATGACTGTGGAGCAGGAGAGCAGCACTTGGATCGATTATCGCGTCGGCGGAGATGCGACGGAGGAACATCGCGAGCCCGATGTCGTGATGTGCTCGGAGATCGGCGACGGCGAGTTCAGCATGCACTCGATGGGCGAATGGGTCATTACCATCGAGGCCCCGGCTCCCACGATCGGCGAGCACGAGGGCACGTTCTTGGTGGCTCCCCCGAAGGGAAAGTACCGAGATGAAGACGCCCGCACGGAGGACAGGGCCAAAGGGGCGGGAATGATCACCTTGGAGGACGGCGGGAAAGGCGAAATGGGCATGCCCGTTCTCAAGGGGACCTTCAGCGCCGCCAACCTGTCTGCCGAATCCGGATTCAGTTTCACGCTCGAGGGATCGTTCTCGTGCCTGGTGTTTTGAGGCGCTTGATCCCGAATATCTTCAGGAGCAGCCAAGAGGAGGAACCAATGAAGAAGACCATCATGTTGGCCCTAGCACTCTGTCTGGTCGGCGCCGTGGCATTTGCGCAGTCCGGCGACACCAAGTACGGCGAGCCGATGACCGTCGAGGGCATCACGCCTCTCACCGACATCCTCGAGTCGCCCGAGATGTACGTTGGCAAGGAAGTCCGCACCGCCGGCTACATCTACACGATGTGCGATGACGCGGGTTGCTGGCTCGGTGTGCTGCCGAGCGTCGGCGCCGACAAGGTCGTCAAGGTCGCCTATAGCCATACCGATGTCCGCTTCCCGATTGGCGAGGAAACCACGGGGCACTACGTGGAGCTCCAGGGTGAGGTCGTGACCGTCGAGCAGGAAGCCGAAGAGCACGCCGAGCACATGGCCGCCGAAGGTGAAGCACACGAGTATGCCGAAGAGGCCGAGCACACCGAGCATGCCACTGAGATGCGCACTGTCTATGCTTGCCCGATGCATGCCGATGTTGTCAGCGAAGATGCCGGCACATGCCCCGTCTGCAAGATGGATCTCGAGGCCGCGGAAATACCTGTTCCGGCGCCCGCCTCGATCGCCATCATGGGCGCTAGCGCCGTGGTAAAGGCCAAGAAATAGGCGAGCCCTAGACACCACCCAGCACTCGAATTGTCGCAGCGCGAGACCTCGGTGCCGGTCTCGCGCTGTTTGCTTTGGTGTGCATCCACGACGGTCCTTCCGTTGCACCCGGCGCGGTTGAGGTTCACCATACTGATATAGGACAAGTGAATTGCACAGGGCGACGAGGTGGTGAACATGTCGAAGAGGACATGCAGTACGGCACTGGTGTCTTTGCTGATCTTGATGGTGGTGGGATGCAACAGTGAACCCGAACAGGTCCAGTTTGGCGCTATTCTTTCCATGGAAGGCTCGGCCGCGGCCTACGGGAATGCCATCTGGAAGGGCGTAGAGCTGGCGACAGAGCTCGTCAACGAGCGCGGAGGAGTGGACGTGGAAGGAGGTGGCACACTCTCGCCTCTGGTCGTGCACCTGAGAGACTGCCAGAGCGATCCGCTTGTCGGCATCCAACAGGCCCAAGAGCTGATCGGGCTCGGTGTCCAGGCCGTGATCGGCTCTGACAGCAGCGACGTGACCCTGGACATGGCACCGCTCTTCGAGGAAGCAGAGGTCATCCTGATGTCTCCCTCTTCTTCCTCTCCCAAAATCACCGATGCCGGGGAGTACATCTACCGCAACTTCCCGAGTGATTCCCTCGAGGCGGTGAACCTGGCCAATCACATGTACAACGTGGATGGCATTCACGAGGCTGCCATCATTGCCAGCCAGAGCGAGTTCGGCCTCGGGACGAAGAACTCCTTTATCGCCAGGTTCAGGACACTGGGCGGGACGATCGTCGCCGAGGAGACGTTCCCACCGGATGCGCAGGACTACCACACACAGGTAGAGAATGTGGCGGCCGCTGATCCCCCCGCGGTCTACATTGCCGCCTACTCGTTTCGAACGGGAGCGGTGGCTCGCACCCTGCGCGATGCCGGGGTTGATGCCAGGTTATATGGCACCGGGGCCACGCGCCCGGAAAACACCGTGCAGACTGGCGGAGATGCTGTGGAAGGTCTGGTTTTTCCGGCCCCCGCGTTCGAGCCTGACCTTGCGGAGGAACACATGCGCGTGTTCATCAGCGAGTTTCGCGAGCGCTACGGAGACACGCCCGACATCTATGCGGCCCAGGGCTACGACGCCATCAATATTCTGGTGCAGGCCATCGAGCAGATGGGGACCCGGCCCGAGGACATCCGCTTCTACCTGAACACGATGAACCCGTTCGAAGGCGTTGCGGGCTCCACGGTGTTCGACGACAAGGGTGATGTGCGGAAATTCCACCGCATGTACGTCATCCAGGATGGAGTCGCCGTTCCCGTCGGCGGATAGGCCAGCCGGCCGGGCCACGCCCGCGACGCGGGCGCAGCATGAACAGCTCCTGCCACGGGCGCGGCAGAGCCTGTGCCTACGACTCGTCCCTAGCGCGGGTATTCCGGTAGATCCTCCAGGGCCCAGCGCACGAACTCCCTGAGATCGTTGTTCGAGTTCTCCAGGTCCTCGTCGCGCAGGTACATCATGTGGCCGCTTTCGTACAGCGAGAAGCGGAACCGACCTTTGAGCTCGCCGCCCGGCTGCAAATGCCCGATGGTGTACATGGCGCTGTAGTAGTCGGTCGCCATGTCGTAGTAGCCGCCCTG
>CALAKE010000569.1 GCA_937922775.1 uncultured bacterium
GGCTTCACCGATCAGTAGGTTGGTTACCGTGGGTGCCTCTCCGGAGTCACCCACGGTGTGAGTTGTAGGCGAGTGGCAGGGCGCCCCGGTCCCTGCCGCTCGCCTTTTCTCTGCCTGGCCCGATCAACACGCCGGGCGCCGGCGGCAGCCGCTTGCGACATCGCTCGAGGAGAAGCGCCCGCACCTCACTTTCCTGCCGCGCTCGATTGGCGCCGGGTGGGGGGCACGAGGCACAATATCCCCTAGTGATACAGGCACGCCGAGGGTGGAGTTTCCTTCAGGGCGCATGAAGCAGCGGACCCCAGATCCCCCAGGTCTCAAAGACGATGCTCGAGAATTGCTGGACGGCAAGGCAGTTGAGTGAAGCGAGTTTTCGAATGCCCCGGCGCGCGGCGGCATTCCTTGGGTGCACCGGCGTCGCCTGCGTGCTCGTGCTATTGCTGGCCCCTTCTCCCTCGCCCGGCTCAGCCCTGACGGATTCCGGCGAGGGGCAGCCGAGACGACTGCAGGAGCAGGAATCTCAGGAAGCCACGGCCCCGGAGCCGGCGCCACTCTCGGAGGACCACAAGAGGTGGCTAGAAGAAGATGTCGTCTACATCATATCGCCGATGGAGAAATCCTCGTTCGAGATGCTTACCTCCGATGGCGAACGAGATCTTTTCATCGAGTCCTTCTGGCGTGTGCGCGACCCGACACCCGGCACTTTTCGAAACGAAGCGCGGGACGAACATGAACGCCGGATCGAGCACTCCAACCGCAGGTTGGGCAGAGAGTCGCCCCGACCCGGCTGGCGCTCCGATATGGGTAGAATCTACATTCAGCTCGGAGAGCCACACGACATCGTGCGCCACGTCGATCCGCGGCAATTCTGGCCGATGGAAATCTGGCACTATTCAGGTGATCCCAGAACTTCGGACCTGCCCGCGTTCTTCTACGTCATGTTCTTTCAGCCCGAGCGTGCGGGTGAGTTCAAGATGTACGACCCGCACGCGGACGGTCCTCGTGCGTTGGCCAAGCAGATGAGCCTTCAGATGGGGGAGGAGCGCACCATCGTCCAGACCCTGCTGCAGAGTGTCGGCTATGAGGCGGCGATCGCCAGTCTGACCATGGACCTCGCGGAGCGGGCCGATTTCAATAGTGCATCTCCGTCTCCCCGAAACGCCTTCGTGGTTGCCGCGATCGAAGAGGCGCCTTACGAGGACGTCGACGTGCGCTACGCTATGAGGTTCGCGGAACACCGTGGCAACGTCGAGGCCGACGTCGCGTTCGCCACGCTGCCGGTGCGTGTACTGGCCAAGTCATTTTGGGACGATCGCGGTGTGCCCTTCCTTCACTATGCGGTCGAGATTCCGCCGGAAGGGATCCTTCTTGGTGAGTACGAGCGCGACTATTTTCTCGCTCTTTCCATCGGTCACGAAGTCTCCGACTTGCGCGGGCACGAGGTCACCGGTGACGTCCAGGAGCTCGAGCATCACTTCGATGAGGAACGGGCACGCGGCATCGCTGCCCGTCCGCTGGCCTACTACGACCGTGTCGACCTGGTGCCAGGAATCTACGATGCGTCGTTTACAGTTCAGAACCCGATCTCCGGTGATCGCGCCACGGCCCGCAGTCGCACACTGGTGCCCGCACCGAACGAGTCCGATTGGCTGTTCAGCGATTTGCTCGTGGCCACTTCGTCTGTACCTCTGAACGAGATGGACCGGCGGGGGCCGCCGCGGCCCTTCCGCTTCAGCGGCGAGCAGTTCATTCCTCTCGTGACTGATGAGATTCCGGCAGGCGCGACCGTGGTGTTGTTCGCCCAGGTCGTGGCGCCTCAGAATGCCAGCCCTTCGGCGACCCTGACGGCACGTGGTTCTGTGATTGACGCTGAAGGCGCCGAGCATGCGGCTGCCTTCGGCGTGGATCGGCCAGCGGTTCCCGGACCGCAACCGACCGCCTTGCGGGTCACTTTGCCGCTCGTAGGCGTTCCCATGGGGGAGTATTGGCTGCGGATGACCGTCGAGCTGCCAGGGGTCGGCACGAGGACTCTGGATCAACAGATCGTAGTTTCGCCGGACGCAGCGACCTCCGTGGTTCCAGAAGTCATGCTGTCTGACGAGCTGGCGCCAGGAAACCTGCAGGAATATCAGATTCGCGGCATGCAGCATGTACGCAAGGGTGAGCTCGCCACCGCCGAGGAGATGTTCCGGGCCGGGGTGGCCTTGGATCCAACATCCATTGGATTGCGACGTGCCCTCGCTCAGCTTCTCATGGATCGCGCGGACTATGCCGGCGTCGTAGAGCAGGTCCGCGAGCTTGCGCAGCGCGGTGCGGCGCTGCCTTCCGACGCCCTGATGCAGAGCAAGGCACTGCGGCTGAACGGACAGGCCCAGGATGCGGTGGAGGTTGCCCGCTTGGTGTTGGAGCGCTGGCCCCCCACGACCCTCGCATGGAATACCTATGCTGAGGCCCTGGTGGCCTTCGGCGACACGGCCACAGCAGCCGATGCCTACCGTTCCTCACTTCTTCTGGATCCGGATCAACCCGAGGTCGAGGCCGCGCTGGCCCGTCTCACGGGCCAGTAGGCCGCGGCCCGAGACTACGCCCCTCGACTCCATAGATCCGGTGAGAGATGGGGACCCGCGATGAGTCTCGCTCAGTAAGCCTTGGCGAAGATGGCCAGATGCTTGGCGGGATTGTCGCAACGGACGCAGCTGCCCGCAGGCGCTTCCCGCCCGGACGGCAGGCAGCGAATGGTCGCTCGGGTCTCTTCCTGGATGGTGTTTTCGCAATCAGAGTCACCGCACCAGCCGGCCTCGATGAAGCCGCGCGGGCCCGACATGATCTCTCCGAAGGTTTCATAGTCGGAAACTTGGCGCGTCTGGTCGCCCATGAACTGCTTGGCGCGGTCGTACATGCTTTGCTGCAGCGAATCAAGCAGCGCCCGGACCTCGTCCGGAATCTGATCCAGGGGCACGAAGGCCTTCTCCCGATTGTCGCGCCGTACCAGGACCGCCTGGCCCTTGCCGACGTCACGTGGGCCGATCTCGGCGCGCACAGGCACACCGCGCAGCTCCCACTCGTTGTATTTCCAGCCAGGTGTGTACTCCTCCCGAGCGTCGAGGTGGACGCGGAAACCCTCGGCGGTGAGCATATCTTGTAGTGACCGGGCCGCTGGCAGAACGCTCTCGGTGAAATGCTTGCCGGGGATCGGCACGATAACGACCTGATAAGGAGCAACCTTGGGAGGCAGCATCAGGCCTTTATCGTCGCCATGGGCCATGATGAGGGCGCCCATCAACCGCGTGGTCACGCCCCATGATGTGGTCCATGCATACTTGAGCTGCTGGTCCTGGTCTTCGAAACGAATATTGAAGGCCTTGGCGAAGTTCTGCCCGAGGTTGTGCGAGGTGCCAGCCTGCAGGGCCCTGCCGTCTCCCATCATGGCTTCGAGGGTGTAGGTCCGCAGTGCTCCCGCGAACTTCTCGCTCTCGCTCTTGAGGCCGGTGATTACCGGAATGGCCAGGTCGCTTTCCATGAAGTCGCGATAGATCTCGAGAATGCGCAGCGTCTCTTCTTCGGCCTCTTGCTCAGTAGCGTGCACCGTGTGGCCCTCCTGCCAGAGGAACTCCAGCGTCCGCAGGAAGAACTTGGTCACCTTCTCCCAGCGGACGATGTTGGCCCACTGGTTGATGAGCAAGGGCAGGTCGCGCCAGGACTTGACCCACTTGCTGTAGAGACTGCAGATGATGGCCTCCGATGTGGGCCGCACGGCGAGCCGTTCTTCAAGGGGCTCATCGCCTCCGTGGGTGACCCATGCGACCTCGGGAGCGAAACCTTCAACGTGCTCCGCCTCCTTCTTCAGGAGGCTTTCCGGAATGAACATCGGGAAATACGCATTTTGATGCCCCGTTGCTTTGAGCCGGGCATCGAGGCGGTCGCGGGAGTTCTCCCAGAGCGCATAGCCGTAGGGCCGGATCACCATACAACCCCTGACCGGGGTGTAGTCGCCGAGCTCGGCGCGCCTCACGATATCGATGTACCAGCGCGAGAAGTCCTCCGACTTCGGCGTGATCTCTGTGACGGTGTCGGGTTCGCTGCTCTGCGCTGCGTAGAGGTCTTCGTTTTCAGCCATGGCGATTCATCGAGCGGAAAGGGGTGACTAGTAGTCCGAATTATGGACCGAAACGGGAAAAGGCAAGCTAGCACGGGCATTTGAACCGGTCAATGTGACATGGAAGGCGGAAAACCCGCGGCCGCGGCCATCTCCTCAAGACATGGAGAACACACCAACCGCGGCGTTCGGCCGCAAACGACAAGGAGGCATCGATGCACACCTCATCGCTCCGCTTGACACTGGCGGGACTGCTTCTGCTATTGCTCGGTACTCTCGCTGTCCCTTCACCGGTGGCTGCCAGCCAGCAAACCAGCGCCGAGAGCCAAGCCCAGGAGAAGATAGAAATCAACTCCGCCACGGCGGAACAGCTTCAGCAAGTTCCCGGCATTGGCCCTACTCTGGCTGCCCGGATCATCGATTTCCGCGAGGAGCACGGCCCGTTCGAGCGCGTTGAGGACCTGCTCAACGTGCAGGGCATCGGTGTGCGTACTCTCGAGAACATGCGCCCCTACCTCGAGGTAGAAGTGCCGAAACTGCTCAAATGACCAACTCGCCGCAGCGAGGCACGCCGTCGCATCCGCATCGCACGAGCGACGGCATGCGTGCATCGTGCCCAACTCCTTCGCGGAGCTGGGCACGATGTGCCGGCATGTCACTGCTGGAGGTGCTCGTTGCCTTGGCGCTGCTGTTGATCATGGTCGGGTACGTTGCCCCGAGCTTCGCTGAGTGGCGTGCGCAACAGCAACTCCGCGGCGCCCTCACGGCTTTGCAGCTCTCGGTCGTGAAGGCACGCACTGCCGCTCTATCCTCAGGGCGGGCGCATGGGCTGGCCTTCTCCCTGCGCAATGGCAATCTGTTTTGGGACACGGTAGTGGATGGTGACGGGGATGGCATCCGACGCGCCGACCTGGCAACTGGGGCCGACTTGCCTCTGGAACCGGAGCGCAGTCTCTCTGCCTGGTTCCCAGGCATTCGGCCGGGGCGCCCGACTGGAGTGCCCCCCTTGGCGGGAGGATCCGCGGGCAACGGCGGCCTAGCCTTGGGCCGGTCGAGAATCCTCGCTTCGGCCCCGGACGGTAGCACCAGCAGTGGCACCGTCTACCTGTGCACCGACAGCGACTACGGGGCGGCACTGCGACTGTACGGACCTACCGGGCGCGATAGCGTCTGGTGGTGGAATTTTCGTCGCCAGACATGGGAGCCTCTGAAGTAGTCAGAGCTTCCAGCCGCCGAGTTGCGTAAGGGGCGTTTGCCAGGTTCGCATCTCTGGCCATTTCGGCCTTGATTACTACGTGTTTGTCGCCTGTTGGCGGCACTCGTAAGCCTATGGTAGCTTGGGACCGTCAAGCGGTATTCCCGCTTCACTACCGTTGGTTTCCGAAGTACTTCCCGAGAAGGTCCCATGGCCGTAGATTTGAAAAGGACCCCACTGCACGCCTGGCATGTTGATCGCGGCGGCCGAATGGTGGAGTTCGGTGGCTGGCACCTACCGGTGCAATTTGCCGGGATCGTGTCGGAACACCATGCCGTCCGGAAGCACGCCGGCCTGTTCGATGTCAGCCATATGGGCGAGATCCGCGTCCGCGGCAGCGACGC
>CALAKE010000570.1 GCA_937922775.1 uncultured bacterium
GGCAAAGGGCCACGCCATCAGCTACGACCTCGACGGCAACGAGCTGTGGCGCATGACGAACATGGGATTGATGCCCATTCCCACCCCTTTCACCTGGGACGGGTTGCTCTATCTACCTTCGGGCCCGCCGGGCGGCGAGGCATGGCCGTTGGCTGCCATCCGCCCCGGAGCATCTGGCGACATCACCCTCGAGGAGGGATCCACGAGCAGCGAGCATGTCGTTTGGTTCGACTGGAAGGGGGGCATCTACCTGAGCACGCCGGTCATCTACAACGGGGCGATGTACGTGCTGCAAGACAAGGGGATCTTCATCAAGCGCGACGCGAAAACCGGCGAGATCATTTACCGTGCTCGCGTTGCCCCCGGCGCCGCGAACTTCACCGCATCGCCGTGGGCTTATAACGGCAAGGTCTTCTGCCTCAGCGAGCAGGGCGACACCTACGTCATCGGCACAGGCGACGAGTACGAGCTCCTGGGTACGAACTCACTCGAGGAGTTCTCGATGGCCACGCCCGCGATGGTGGGCGACAGGCTACTCCTGCGCACGCAGGATCATCTGTACTCGATCCGCAAGAGTGAAGACGATAGCTAGCCGTTTCGCGCCCCAGCGCAATCTACCCGTTTTCGCCGGGGACCCAGCCATGCCCACCGTTGAACCCGGCCACGATTCTGGTTAAGTTTAAAACTCGACACGAACATCCGAGTTTTATAGTTCCAGGAGGTCGGGATGATTACCGCAGATCATGAGGCCGGGGGCGGAGCTGTCTCCACTGGCATCTCCCGTCGCACCTTCACGAAAGCGCTGATCGGCGGCTCCGCCTTGTCGCTAGCAGCGTTGGACAGGCTGAGCGCGTCGGTGTACGCAAGTCTCGATGCGTTGAACCAGCAGTACCTGAACGACCCCTCCCCCGACGGAGCATACTGGGACGCTCTGCGCGAGCATTACATGTTCCAGGAGGGGCTGATCATGATGAACAACGGCACGGTCGGCCCGATGCCGGAGCCGGTGTTCAACACGCTGGTCAAGTACTTCAAGGTCCAGTGTGAACAGCCCTGCGATGTCTACAACACCTTCGCATCGAGAGTCGACGGAGTCCGTGAGAATCTCGCTCGCTTCATCGGGGCATCCGTCGATGAGGTCGTTCTCACTCATAACACCACGGAGGGCATGAACTTCGTTGCCCATGGTCTCGACCTCGAGCCCGGCGACGAGATCCTCATGAGCAACATGGAGCATCCCGGTGGCATCAACCCATGGAAGCTCAAGGCGGCCCGCTACGGCGTCGAGATCAAGGAGGTTCCGATCGGGCTGCCCCCGGGCAGTGTCGAAGAGCTGGTCGATGCTTTCGAGAGCGCGATCACGTCGCGCACCAAGGTCATCAGTGTCAGCCACACGGTCTTCATCTCGGGACTGATCTTCCCGATCAAGGAGCTCAGCGAGATGGCGCACCGGCACGGGGTCGTGGTACTCGCCGACAGCGCCCACGGGCTGGGCATGCTCGACCTCGACATGCACGACATGGGCGTGGACTTCTTCGCCTCGAGCCCCTACAAGTGGCTCGGTGCCCCCACCGGCATCGGGCTTCTTTACGTGCGCAAGGAGGCACAAGAGAGGCTGTGGCCGACCATCGCCACATCGGGTTGGGACAACACCAGCAGCGCGAGCCGGTACGAGACGTTGGGCCAGCGCGCGGACGCTCTCGCCTTCGCCATGGGTGAGGCGATCGACTTCCAGAACCGTGTGGGCAAGGCGAGGATCGACCGCCGGATCAAGACCCTGGCATCCCACCTGAAGGGGGGCCTGGCTGAGATACCCGGCGCCCGTCTGCATACCAGCAAGGACTGCTATCTGAGCGGTGGTCTGACGGCGTTTTCGATGGCAGGCGTCGATCCTCAACAAATCGTCGACTACCTACGCGAGCGCTACAACATCGTGGTCAGGACGATAGGCAACGAGGCAGCGGGGACTCATGGTGTGAGGGTATCGACCCACGTCTTCGTCAACCTCGAGCAGGTGGATAGGGTGCTCGACGGAGTGAGGCACCTGGCCGCTCGAGCATGATCTCTCGGCCGAGCTTCCAAGGAGGGCTCTTCAGAAGTGGAAGTTGTGAACCACTTTGAGGATGACCGCTCGGTCGCGTAGCGACGGGTCGATGAGGCCGAAGCGGCGCCCCTCGTCGTAGACAAACCAAGCCTCCGAGCCCGGCGTGTAGATCCAGCGCACGCGGAAGTTGGCGACGAAGTCCTCGTACAGTGACGAGTACTGTACGGCTGCCCGCGTCGTCAGCTCGGGGCTGAAGTAGTACGAAACGTAGAGCCTGGCGATCAGGCTCTCGACCTCTCCACTCGGCACCTGCACGTCGTCGTACTGGGCTGTCGTGCTCAGGAGCACCTGAGAAACGGGGTTGAAGCTGAAGGTGAACCGGCTGCTGAGGATGTCGCCGTCGTAGAAGCCCCCCTGTTGGTGGGTCAAAGCTACGGTCCACGGCCTCGAAGGGCTCGAGTTGAAGACCACCCGAAACTGCTGGTCTCGGTAGTCCCCCTCGGGGATCACGACCCCGGGGCCGATGAAGAAGGGGAACCTGACACGCTCGAAGCTGTCGAAGAACAGCACCATCAGGTTGTCGATGGAGTTGAAATTCACCACGAAGCCGGGCCGGAAGACCTGGGTCTCGAGGACCCGCTCGTGGTCCTCTACCCGGCGGTAGTTGAAGCCGAATATGAACTGGCGGACGGCGGACCAATCGGGCCTCGGCTTGTAGTGGATGTTGGTCATCAAGGAACGCTGGTCGTTTCGGCGCACAAAGCCGATACCGGGCTGAAAGTCCTCTCCAACGTCGGTGTATTGGATGATCCAGTCGTAGAGATCCTTGCTTTCCCCGGCAGAAGCGTCGAGGAACCAGTCGGACGCGCCCTGGGATGCCACGTCGACCGGGTCTCTGGTCGGATCGGGCAGGGTGGGTGACACCCTGTCCGACTGATTGCTGCGCGCGACGCTGGCTTTGATGAGCGTGTTCACGCCGAAGCGGAACTGAAAATCCCCCCCGAGGGTTGTGTCCTCGAAGGTAGAGCCGCCTTTGCGACTCGTGAAGATGCCACCCACATAGCTGCGGCCAAGAACATTCTGCTTCACGCGCAAGACGCTGAAGTTCTCGCTGTCTGAAAAGTCGGTCGGCCGAGTCTGCATGGTCATCAGGCCGAGATTGGTGTTGCCGACGAGGCCATAGGTGCGAACACCACCGTAGATCGGCACTTCGCGCGGCCCGATAATGCCGATGCGGCGGCTGAAGAAGACCTCGACTTCGCGCGGCACCCCGAACTTGAAAAGGTCGGCGCTCTCCAGGAAGAAGTCGCGCCTCTCCGGATAGAACAGGTTGAAGCGGGTCAGGTTGATGCGGAGGTTGTCGCTCTCCACCTGGGCGAAGTCCGGGTTCAACGTCAGGTCGGCGGTCAGGTTCGGGGTTATCCCCCACTTCACGTCGAGCCCGGCGTCGGCGTCCCACCGGCGTTCCTCGGGCACCTCGCTATAGCCGCCGACCCCGTAGGGTTTGATCTCCAGGTTCACGCCGCGCTG
>CALAKE010000571.1 GCA_937922775.1 uncultured bacterium
TGACTCAGCTTCGGGAGGAGGTCGATAGCGGCGCCATCGGCTACATGCTTTCGGTCGCCACAGGCGGTCCCGAGGACGAGAGCAACTACTTCAGGGCAGTGGCCAGATTCTTCGACACAGAGGGTGAGTTGTTGAGCGCGAGTGAGTACGACCCGCCGGGTGGCGGAGCGCCTTCACAGATGTCGGGAGCCGGTGCCGGGGCAAACATGAACGCCGTTGACGCGCCCTTCTGGTTGCGCATGGCCTCTGGTCCCGTGCCCGCTGGTGCCCGCCGAGTCGAGGTGGAGCTGGCGTCGATACAGACTGAGGGCGCGAGCCCCGGGGCTCCGCTGTACGCCGACAACGTCTTTTTCGCTCTGCTGCGCAGGCAGGATCCATCGGGGCAGCCGGGGCACTAGGTACGAGGGCATGTTTCTCACGGAGCGGCAGGACCTATTCCAACGCCGAAGGCCCTGGTCATGAACACCCGCCTCGCCGCATGGGGAGTTCATGTGTTCACGGCCAGTGGTGCCGTTTGGGGTTTGTTTGCTCTAGTGGCGATCGCTCGAGGACGGTGGATCCTCGCCTTCTGGATGATGTCCGCGGCGCTCGCCGTGGATTCCTTCGACGGCATGCTGGCCCGGTGGGCCCGCGTCAAGGAGGTTACGCCGGGCTTCAACGGGGAACTGCTCGACAACATCGTCGACTACATCAACTATGTCACCGTCCCCTCCTTCTTCATCTACCAGGCGGACCTGCTGCCGCCCGGCTGGGGTCTTGCCGCGGCTGCGGCGATTTCTCTCGCCTCTGCCTACCAGTTCTGCCAGCCCGAGGCCAAGACGGACGACAACTACTTCAAGGGCTTTCCTTCCTACTGGAACGCGGTGGCGTTCTACTTGTTCTTCCTGGGGCTGCCACGCTGGACGAATCTCGTGATCGTTGCAGTGTTCCTGGCCCTGGTCTTCATTCCCATCAAGTGGATCTACCCCTCGCGGATGGCGAAGTGGCGGGGGCTGACGATCCTGCTGACGATCCTCTGGGGTCTCTGCTGCCTGACAATCCTTGTGCGCCACCCGGAGCCCAGCCTCGGCCTCGTCTACGGATCCCTAAGCTACATCGCCTACTACGTCATCGTCAGCCTTTACATGGTCCGCGCTGAAACTGAACGCGAGTGAACAACGGGCGCCCGCTGCCTCTTCCCACCTTTCCGTCGGGGTCGTAGGTGACATTCGGGCTGGTTGTGGGGTCGTCACTAGGCGAGAATTGTCATGGGGTCCTAAACGGTTCATTCGGGGGAGAGGTCCATGAAGCGCCACTTCGTGATAGCGGCAATAGTCGTCGGTTTCCTGGCTCTGGTTGGAGCCTCGGAAGCCGAAGCCCAGGAAGGTCTGGGGTTCAGGAATTGGGGATTACGCGGCGGGGTGACGATCGGTCCCGACCAGGGACATGTCGGATTCCACATCAATGCGGGCAATTTTGCCGAGAAGGTACGCTTTCAGCCCAGCTTCGAGATTGGCTTCGGAAGCAATCGCTACGTCGGCGTGGTGAACCTGGACGCGTTCTACACCTTCACAGGCAGGTCTTGGCTCCCCTACCTGGGTGCTGGGCTCGGGGTCAGCTTCACACACCATGATCGCCAGGAGCACCGCTACGACGGTGTCGATGTCGATGCCGGGTTGAACCTCGTCGCGGGCTTCGAGGCCGGCGAGTCCAACCGCTATCTGCTGGAGGCCCGGGCCGGGGTCGGTGATATCCCGGACTTCAAGGTCACCGTGGGCATCAATTTCTGAGACCCATTACTCCTCCCGCAGGGCCACGATCGGATCGACGCGACTGGCGCGGCGCGCCGGCAGGAACGTGGCGAGAATTGCCGCGGCAAGCAACACCAACGGCACGCTGACGAAGGTCAGCGGATCCCGCTCGCTGATTCCGAACAGCATCCCTTGGACAAGCTGCGCCAACGCCAGGGAGGCGGCGACGCCAACGAAGATCCCGACCCCCGAGATGACTAGGCTCCGGGCCACCACCGAACCAGCAACCTGTCGCTCCTCGGCGCCGAGCGCCATACGGATACCGATCTCACGGGTGCGGCCGGCGACAAGATAGGACTGCACACCGTAGAGTCCCACCGACGCCAGAAAGAGCGCCAGCCCGCCGAACAAGCCGACGAGAATCGCCATCACCCGGTAGGGGGCCAGCTCGCTGTCGATGACATCTTCGATCGTGCGCACGTTGAAGAGCGCAACGTTCGGGTCTTGCGCGCGAAACTGCTCTTCGACAGCATGAGCCAACCCCAATGGCTCTCCCCGTGTGCTCACGAAGAAGGTCACGCGCGAGCTGTAGAGCTGAAGCTGCGGCAGGTAGATCTGGCGCGCGGGCTCCTCGGCCACATCGTAGTAGTTGGCATTGGCGGCGACGCCGATAACGGTAGTATCACCGCTGTTCCGCTGGATGATCTTACCGACCGCCTCCTCGCCAGGCCACAGGTGCTCTGCTACGGCTTCGTTGACGACGGCGACGAGAGGTGCGGACGTGTCGTCGCCGCGAGTGAACTCACGCCCCGCGACAAGAGAAATGCCCATGGCCTGGAAGTAATCCGGGGCGACCCGGTTGAAGCCCGAGTCGAACTCGTGGTCTTCGTCTGCGTACTGAGTTCCGGGTGCCGTGATACTGCTTCCCCACATGCCGCGGAACGGAGTGTGCCAACTCGCTGTGGCCACCGCGACACCGGGCAGACCTCCGAGGCGGTCGAGCATGGCGGCCACGAATTGATTCCCGGTCACCTCGTCATAGCCGTGGTTCCCCAGCTGTACAGATATTGCCAGCTTGTTTCCCGGATCGAAGCCGAGGTCGACGCTTCTCGCGCTCGAGAGGCTGCGGACGAACAGACCGGCTCCAGTGACGAGCACGATCGACAGCGCGATTTGCCCGACGACCAAGATGTTCCGCAACGAGGCGCGGGGCCCTCGCGAGCTGCCCCGGTGCAGAAAGGCGACGATGTCGGCCCGCGATAGCTGCCAGGCCGGCGCCAGGCCGAACAACAATGCAGTGAGCACCGACACCCCTACTGTAAAGGCCGCGACTTTCATGTCCGGCTGGAAATCTACCGCGAAGCTCATCGGCATCAGAGTAGACGCGAGCCGAGCGCTCCAGAAGGCCAGAACGAGCCCTCCGGTGCCACCGATCAGGGCCAGCAGACAGCTCTCAGTAAAGAGTTGACGTACCACGCGACCGCGGCCAGCGCCCAGTGCGGCACGAATGCCGACCTCACGTTGCCGGGCCGAGGCGCGGGCCAGGAGCAATATCGAGAGGTTGGCGATGGCAATCAGCAGCACCACTCCCACGACCATGAACAGAAGCGTCAGGAGACTGGCAAGCTGGCTGCCGGTACGGGGGTTGAACTTGTATCCGGTTGTCAGGGCAATGCGAGTGGACCCTACGACATAATCGATTGATTCCAACCAACCGGCGAACTCGGATTCCCACTGAGTGAACATCACATCGACATTTGCCTGGGCGGACTCGAGGCTGACGCCCGGTGCCAGCCTGCCGATCATGCGCAACCAGATGAGAATGTTGTCATCGCGTCGTTTCAACCAGGACTCCGAGCCGGGCATGATCGTGCCTTGCATCATGATCGGCAGGTAGATGTCCGGCGGGGTTTCCACGGGGCTGATATCGCGGAATCCGCCCGGCGTCACGCCAATCACGGTCAACTGATTGCCATTGATCCGCAGGGTGCTACCGATCACATCCGGATCGCCACCGAAGAAGCGTCTCCAGAAGCCATCGCTGATCACCACGACCGGATGGGTGTTAGGAGTCACGCTCTCTTCGGGAGAGAAGGCTCGTCCCAGCGACATGCTCACGCCGAGCACGTCGAAGTAATTACCCGAGACGACCCAGGCGTCCGCCTGGGCGACCTCGTTGCCGCCGCCGACCGCGACTGCGGTGGAGGAGGGCATATAGGCGAGAACTCCGGCGAAGGACTCGTTCTCATCGCGAAACCACTCGTAGTCCGGGTATCCGAACCCATCGTTGGGGCCGCTATCGTCGATCGTGGTGAATCCGACCAGCCTTTCGGGCGCCTCGATCAGTGGAGGGTCCTGCAGGAAGGTCGAGTTGACCATGGTGAAGAGAGTCGAGTTGGCTCCGATCCCCAGCGTCAGGATGAGAACCGCCACCAGGGTGAATCCCGGGTCGCGGATGAGGGTGCGCATGCCGTATCGGATGTCCTGCAACAAGTCGTTCAACATTCCCTCCCAGCGGGATCTCGGGGCGCCGCGTTGGATGGGTGCCTTAGCGAGGTCGGGGCCATGCCCGGATGTCGACAGCAGTTCGGTGCCGCCACCAGCTCGCCTCGCCTCTCTCCAGGCGCGAAAGTGGCCAACCACTGTCCACAGTGAGAAAAGTGCAACCTCTCGCCAATAGCGCCGGCGAGCATATGAATAGCCATGGCGTTGGACCCAGGCGCTGAATGCCTCGATGAAATCGCCTTCCACCTCCGTCAGCTTTGCCGCCGGGCACGTGCGCCGAAGTAGCACGTCGGCGGCTGCAGGAGGAGAGGGAACAACGGTTTGGTCGAAACTGCTGCTCACCGGCTCGCCCTCTCTTCACTGGATGCTTCGCTGGCGCGTCTCCACATCGCGTTCCTGACGCGGCGGCTGTTTTCGAGCTGTGTCACACCCGCCGGCGTCACCTGGTAGTAGCGCTTGCGGCGGCCGCCACGCTTTGGTGTCGGGTCGCCCAGCTCGGAGTCGACGAGCCCTTTGCGGGCAAGGCGGTCGAGCGCCGCGTAGATAGCACCCAGCGACACGGGGCGACCGGCGTCCGTCTCCAGTACTTCCTGAATCGCCGTGCCGCTGGCGTCATCGGCCATGATGCGAACGCTCAAGAGCACAAGCTCCTCGAACTCACCCAGATGCTCACCCTTCATGGTCACTCTCTCGTCAGGTGCCACCCTGCCCGTGGGGCAGTGATATTTACTACATTAGTGAATGAAGAATAACTATGCAAGGAGAAGGTTTGAGAAGGGGATGCTTCGGTCGAGGGCAATGGCCGGCATCACGGCCACAGCGAGGAGGGAGCTTCAATCGCGGCCGGCCGACTAGACAGTCGAAACAGAGATATCGCTTTCCAGGTCGTCGCCAAGCTTGCGATCCAGCGACAGGGCAGGGCAGCGTGCCTGAGTGAGGCGCGAAATCACCACGATCGTCACCAACCCGGCCAGCATCGCCGTCGTGCGGAAGGGAAACTGCACCGCGCCCGATGCCGAGTCGACCATCGGATAGGGGAGGATCCGCGGGATTCCCAGCAGCGGTTCGCCGCCGCCGAACCGCAGGACGAATGAAACGACCAACCCGGCCACCGATCCGTACTGGTTGGCCCTGCGGTCGAACAGCGCCGTGGTTAGCTGCGGGAAGAGAATGCAGTAAACAAAATCGCTACACAGGAACCACAGCGCGTAGACGCTCTGCACTTGCAGCGCTATGAGGGTTGCCGCGGTGCCGACGATCAGCACCAAGCGCTTGATGACCTTCATCAGATCGGCGGCACTAGCCCGTGGCCGGATGAGCGGCCGGTAGATGTTCCATGCGCCCATCGACGACGCCGACAGAATCGACGAGTCGACCGAAGACATCACCGCAGCGGCGAGCGCTCCGAGCCCGAGGCTCGCCAGCAGGGGGTTGGTCAGGTAGCGCAGCACGTACGGAAGGACCAATGCCCCCTCCGGGGCGGCGACCCCGTGTGCGGGCCAATCCGCAGAAAATCCGATGACCCCGATCAAAACAGCCGGCACGGCGGCGAATAGGCAGACAACCGCCGCGAGCAGCGAGAGCTGCATGGCCGTCTTCTCGTCCTTGGCGGATAACACTCTCTGAAAGTAGACATGCCATGGGATGCCGCCGAGGATCAGCAGGAGCGCTGAGTCCCACCAACTCCAGTAGCTATTGCCCCAAGCCGGGTCCTCCCAACCACGCCAGGGCGGCAGCAGCGATACCGATCCACCGAATGAGCCCGTGTACTCCTGCCACGCAGCTGCCAAGCCGCCGACCTGCGAGGCCGCAAACGGTACGACGAGCCAGAGTCCGCCGAGAAAGAGGGTGAGCTGCAAGACGTCGGTGAGCGCCACCGCCCACAGTCCTCCCGCCAAGGTGTAGGCAATCGCCACGGCAGCCGAGATGATAATCGACGGTCCGAAATCCAGCCCCAGGACGGTGCCGAACGTCGTGCCGAGGGCAGTCAGGATCGCCCCCGTCCAGAAGATCTCGCCCGACAGGGCCGGCAAGTACAGGATGGCGGCGATCTTCTTCCCGAAGCGCGCCTCCAGCGGGTCGAGCATGGTAGTGAACCCATGCCTGCGCATGATGCGGGCATAGAACAACCCGCCGATCACGAGGCTGAGCGCGTATCCCCAAGGGGCCTGCACCCAGACCAGACCCGTAGCGTAAGTGGCTTCGGCCGAACCATTGATATAACCGCCGCCGACCCAGGTGGCCGACATCGTGAAGACGGCGATCCACAGCGGAAGGGATCGGCGGGCCAGCATCATGTCGGCCACGGTGCCCTTGCTGCGGCGTCGCGCGGCATACGCCCCGACCAGATAGATGAGAGCGTAGAAGATGATGAGCGAGAGGAGCCCGCCCCAGTGGATGTCCGTGGCGCTCAATAGATCCTGAAGTTGACCGTCACAACGGCCCTGACGGCCACGGGATCGCTACCCATCGTCGCCGGTCTGAAACGCCACTGGCGTACCGCCTCCAGCGCCAGACGGTCGAGCTCTTCGTCGGACAGGCCGTTAATGATACGGGCAAAGCCGATGAGGCCGCGCTCGTCGATCACAACCTCGATATCCACCGCTCCCTGTACTCCACGCCGCGCGCTCGAGCGGTCGTACCTTGGCTGCACCTGGTGCATCACTTCGGGAGGGCTGAGCCCCACGGTGCCCATCTCATAGGCGCCACTCATGTCTTCCGGAACCGGGGCATCCTCCGGCAGGTAGGTAACCCAGTCAGTATTGACCGGCGCGAATTCCATCTGGGTGCTCTCATTGTCGATGACGATGGGCTCCGGCCCGCCGGGCGTCGGATCGGGAATGGGAACAGCCCGCACCCTTCCCCGGCGAATCGGCTTGTCGGGCTTCTGTGGGTCTGGTGGCCTGTAGCGCTTGATCACCGTCGCGTGGTTCTGACCCACCGACATGATCTCCCGCGAGCTGACCGGGATGACGAGGACAAAAAGCACAAAATGAGCGAGAAGCGCGGCAACGGCCGCCTTCTTGTAGCGCTCCGTTTCCCCCCTCTCGGCGACACGTAGCCTGAAAAGCTCGTCTCCCGGCAGAATGACCTCGCTCGCCAATCGGTCTTCGCCGGCCTGCCGGATCACGACCTCCGTGCTGCGAAAGCCCAGGCGAACTCGCGAGCCGGCCTCGTGGACGATGATTTCCTCATCGCAGAAGCCCATACGGATGCGATCCTGGCCGCGAAGTCTGCACTCCGTGACGCGAACCCCGTTGACGTGGGCGCCCCCGGGAGTGTCGATATCCTCGAGCCAACCCTCGCCCTCGCGCACCACGATGCGGGCGTGCCCTCGCGACGTGGAGGTATCGGAGAAATAGATGTCGCCCGTTTTCGAACGACCCAGGCCCAAGGCGGCCTGCGACAGAGGGACCTCGACCTCGAGACCGTCGGCACCGGTCAGCGTGAAGGACCAGGACAATGGGGGAGAGCCGCTCATACTCTTGCCGTTCTACCTGACGTAGCCGGGGCGCGACCTGATCCTCTCGAATTTGACATCAATCACCAGCCTGAGCCTGCGCCACTCTCCGCGTGGTGGCGGATCGGGTGGCTCGTACAGGATCAGATACTGGTTGTTGATGTAGTCGGACAGCGAACCACAAGTCTGCCTCAGCCAGTCTGGGAGTCCACCGTACCGATCGCTGGCCTCCGGACGCAAGGCCACGAGGCCGCCGGTATTGTGAACGAGCTCCTGCAGGAAGAACGAGTTGTCACGCTCGGCGCCGGCACCTGCCGCGTCGCTCACCTGCCCCCCGGCCTGCTGCCGCTCGCCGAAAACTGGGTTCTCGCCCGTGGGTCGCCACCGCTCGACTCCCTTGGTAAGGACGATCGCGTGAATGGCAATGCCCTCGTCCTGCGCTGCTCGCCGGATGTCAGATTCAGCGGTCTGACTACCGTAGTCATCTCCATCCGAGATCACGATCAGAGCCTTCTTGTCGAAAAACGCCGATCGCATCTGGATCAGGCCCAGAGCAACGGCGTCATAAAGGGCCCTGCCCTCCTGGAGACGGTAGTTGCCCATCGCGGTCGAAATCTCGTCCACATTTCGGGTGAACGAGGTCAGGAATTCGGCCGAGTCGCCGAACTGTATGACGAAAGCCTCGTCTTCCGGGCGCAGGCTCATCACGAGGTCTCGGATGGATGACCGCACCTCTGCCTCCATCTCTCGCATCGATGCGCTAGCGTCCACCAGAATGCCGATGCTGGAAGGCTCACTCTCAGGGATCAGGTGGGCGATCGGTTGAGGCAGACCGTCTTCCTCGATCACCCGGAACTGCGCTGCCATTAGCCCCGCGATGAACCTGTCACCGAGTCCCTGCACAATAGCGGGGATCCGCACGACCTCGACGTCCATAGTGAAGTGCGAGGTCACCTCGGTGAGGTCCCTGCCAGGGAACAGGTCGTCGAGTGAAATGTCTGTGGTTGCAGTGGCATCTGCGCGCCGAGCTCGGTCACGCGCCGTGTTTCGCTGTGATTCGGCCCACAGCAGGAAATCCGATGGCAGCGCGAAGGGTGTTGCAGAGTCAGGCCTACCTTCCGAGGTTGTACGGCTCCGCAACGCCTCGAAGTCAGGAATGATCGCGGTGGCCGCCAACAGATCGATTTCCGCCATCACCTCATCGCCGAGAAGGTACTGAGCAACCGAACGCAGCAGAAGAGCCGGAGCGCGGAGATCTTGTGAAGCGGAAATCACGGTCGTGAGTTGAAGCGAAGCTTGCGAGTATTCGCCCCGTACGATGGCGTTCCGGGCATCGTCCAGCGTCTGCAGGTTCCTCTCCCGCTCGCCCTGCTGCGGAGACGAGACCGAAGGCTGCTCAGAGGCCCCGCCCGGGGTGGACGTCGTCCCCAAAGAAAGCGCTGCGGCTGGCTGCCAGCCCGAGGAGACACCGATGACGGACAGGCACAGGGCCAGAGCCACATAGAGCGCTCGGGTGCGCAACACGGAGATCCCAGAATTCGGCGGCGTCATGGGTCCTTCAACCCGGGGAGGTATCAACAGAAATATAGGCCAGAGGACGTCAGGTCAACCCCGGAGGCTACTGGGCCAGACGCCGGAGTTCCACCTTCCGCCGCGCAGCAATTTCGGTGAATGGCCGTGGTACGATCTCGCTCCTTTGCCCGTGCGAGATCTTCACGTGAACGCCCTTCTTGAAGCTATTGGAAATACTCCCCTCGTCGAGCTCAGGCAGATCAACCCGAGCCCTGCCGTTCGGATTCTGGTCAAGCTCGAGTATCTCAACCCCGGCGGGAGTATCAAGGACCGCATCGTCCATCACATCATCGACGACGCGGAGCAACGCGGCCAGCTGAAGCCTGGCGGTGTGATCGTCGAGAGCACATCCGGCAATACGGGAGCCGCCGCGGCCATGATTGCCGCGATGAAAGGCTACAGGGCGGTGCTCGTGATCCCCGACAAGGTGAGCCAGGAAAAGCGGGACGCTCTGAAGGGATACGGGGCGGAAGTCGTCGTGGTCCCTACGGCCGCCCCGCCCGATTCCCCCGACCACCACGAGAACGTCGCCCGCAGGATCGCTGCCGAAACGCCCAACAGCTTCCGCCTCGACCAGTTCGACAACCCGAAGAACCCCGAGGCCCACTACATGACCACCGGTCCTGAGATCTGGGAGCAGACGGGAGGTGAGCTTACCCATTTCGTCGCCAGCGGCAGCACCGGCGGTACGGTTTCAGGTGCCGGACGCTACCTGAAAGAGCAGAACCCGGACATCAAGATCTACATGCCCGACCCGATTGGCTCGGTCTACTTCGAGTATTTCAAGACCGGCGTTGCCCCTGAGGTCGGCGGATGTACCTACCACGTCGAGGGGATCGGCGAGGATCACGTTACCGGGGCCATAGACTTCTCGGTCGTGGACGGGATGTGGCAAATCACCGATCGCGAAGCGTTCCTGACCGCGCGCCTACTCGCCCGCGAGGAGGGTATCTTGGGCGGCGGCTCCACAGGAGCCAACGTGTGGGGCGCCCTGAAGCTCGCCGAAATGCTCGAGGGCCCGGCCCTGATCGTCACGATCGCTCCCGATAGTGGTGTGAGGTACCTCAGCAAGATCTACAACGATGAGTGGATGAAGCGTCAAGAGTTTCTGGAAGACTAACCCGCATTCCTCAGCGCTCTTCTGCCGCGATATATCCACGCCCTCGCGACGGAAAGCGTTGAGGAGTGGGGGCTATGGCTCTCCACCGCACCGGTGATGAGCCAACCACCGGACCGAACGCTGTTGCCTCGGCTACAGGTCTCGTGCATTCGCTTCGACTGCCGGCGCAAAATGCCGTCTTAGAGTCAAGTCCTTCGATAACCCATGGCTCATGCGTCGGCATCCCTGTCGGCCATGCTGAGGTGTCGGCTCTGCTGAGCGCAGAGCCTCGACGTGGCGGCCGCTGCGAGGGCCATAACAGGAAGAGGTGCTTAGATGAGACGAGCGTACCCCGCAGCGATCACTCTTGTGGCTGCCGTGACGCTGGTTATCACAGCAGGGGCATGCAACAGTTCCAACCCCTCCGCTCCTGATGACCCAGGTGGCGGAGGGTCAGTGGTAACGATTACGGCAAATCCCAATAACACTTTCAGCCCGGCCAACGTCACCATCAACGCCGGGGACACCGTGACCTTCCGCAACAATGGCGGCAACCACAACGTCGCCGCAGACGACGGTTCCTTTCGCTGCGCAAACGGCTGTGACGGCCAGGGTGGGAACGGTAATCCCACGACGGCCTCGTGGAGCTTCACCATCACCTTCAACGATCCGGGGCAAGTGACCTACAATTGTGAAGTCCACGTCGGCTTGGGCATGAGGGGCACTATCACCGTCCAGTAGGCGCCGACCGGAGTGCTATTTGGGCAGATCTGCTGCGGCGATCAGGCGATCCGATCGATCCCGGGAAACAGGTCGAAGCCACGGTCGAACGAGAGAATGCTCTCGATGCCGTGGCGCCTCATGATCGCGAGGTGGAGCGCGTCACGGGATGAGATCTCTGGCGAACCCATGAGAATGTCGCGGGCGCCCAGGACATCATCCTTCTCCACCGGGAGCACCGCATCGACGACTCCGAGCAGAGCGTCGAACGCCGGCTGAATAGCGTCCTTACGTTCGATTGCCGAGTAGCGGTGCAGAATCTCCTGCAGTACCTCGGCATCGGTAACGAGGCGCCTGCGCTCAGCAATGCAGCGTTCGAGCAACCGCTGGGCATCGACCTTGTGAGGATGGGCCGCGCCCACCAGGTACATCGGGACGTTGGAGTCGATCAGGATCAAGGACCCGAGCCGTAGCCTTCCTCGATTTCAGAGAGCATCTCGTCGATGTCGGCGGTGGGGAACTCGTGACGAACCGCGGACCTGACACACTCGAGCTTTCGGTCGACGTCGTCGGCGGATCGTAGGTTCATCGTTCTCCTCAGGGTCTGGCGGACCCACTCGGACAACGTCAGCCCCTGCTCGAGCGCGTGTTCCCGCATGGCCTGCAACTCTTCCTCGTCCAACAGCACCTGGAGTCGTGTACTCATCGCATGAGTATGTTCAACTCATGGCTGTGAGTCAAC
>CALAKE010000572.1 GCA_937922775.1 uncultured bacterium
TCCTCAGTCCGAAAAACCGCTTGTGCCCGGCGCTTCTGGACGGACGCGCGGCCCGGCGGTGAGCAGGGCGGCCAAGGGTGCTCCTGGCAGGGCCTGTGTCGAGACGCTCCCTCCCACCTTTACTCTCCTTGCTGGTAGGCATTGGGCCCAGGAGAATTGTGGTGCCCAATACGACCGCCAGCGCCAGCGCGCCCCCACGAGACAAGCTCACGAGCAGGGAGAGGCAGGCGAGCCACCCCAGATATGCGAAGGCCCATCTATTGCGTCGCAGCCCCCGACTGAAGAGCAAGGCGAGCAAGGTGGCCATCGTTACGATCATGTAGCCGGCGAAGTAATTGCGGTTGTTGAATGGCCCGAAGGGGTTCCCCTCGTACGGCGGATCGTAGAACCAGTACATGCGGCCATTCCAGGTGAGAAACTGCGACAGGCCGAAGATACCAACGGCGATGCCGGTCGCCGCCAGAGCTCTGACCACACCGCGGGCTCGACGGCCCTGACGGCAAACCTGAGTAGTGAGCACAAAGACCACTACGTAGGAGAGGTACCGTGTCCACTCGTAGGCGGTAGCGTGCGCGTTGACCGTCCAACCGGCAGCCCACTGGGTACCGGTCCAGGCGAGAAATGCCGCCATGGGCAAGAAGAGAGGATGCCAGGCAATGCGGTCTCCCTGGACGAGCGTCGCGATGAGCCATATGGCACCGAAGCTGATGACAAGGATGACCGCGAGCATGGACGCCCAAGGCAGACGCGTCCCGAGTGGCCACGGTGTGATTACCAACAAGCCGACCAGGAACGTATAGATGATCCGGTTAGTCACGGTAGCTCTGTGCATCCTGCAAGCGGCCCACGACAGTCTCCATCTCGCGCCGCACAGCCTCATTGTCGGGGTCGACTTCAAGGGCTTCTGAGTAAGCTCGCACGGCCTCGTCCAGGAGTCCCATCTCCAGGTATGCGCGAGCGATTTCCACTCTCGTGGCCGTGGATCTCGGATTTCTCGCGGCAAGGATGCGCCATTCGTTTATGGCTTCCAGGTACTCGCGCCTTGCCAGGTACGCTCGTGCCAGGGTGCTTCTCGCACTTCGAGAGCGCGGTGCCCTGCGCACGGCTGCTCGGTACATATCCAGGGCCTCGTCGCTCCGTCCCAGGGCATCGAGACATCTGCCCATCTGAACTGAAGGATACGGGTCATCCGATACCAATTCGTCGAGCCGGCGATACCGATCGAAAGCGGGCTCGTATGATCCCCTGTCGAGGAGCAGGTCGGCCTCGAAGCGCAGAGCCCGACTGTAGACCTCGACCTGACTTCGCAGGATGCGTGCCTCTTCGCCTTCGAGACCCCATGCCCGACGAATCAGGCTCCTTTCCAGACCAGTGGGACTTTCGCTTGTCGTGGTACCGAGTTGTTCCACCAACAGCGCCGCGGACAGCGAGACGGCCCGCACCGCCGCTCGCATCGCTTCTTCCGGTCGGGCGGCACCGGCGAGAGCGTGTGCGAGAGAAAGATGGGCCTCTGCACGCTGAGGATACGCTTCACTCAGCTCGCGGGCGGCCACGAGAAACGGCTCGGGCCGTCCTGGGAGGACGCGCTCATGGGCCAGGATCCATGGTTCCAGGTATTGGATGTCGAGATCCGCTAGCTCCACCGCACGGCGGTGAGCCTGAAGAGCACGATGTCCGAGCGCCTCGGAGAATTGACCATCCGTCGATGCGAAGCGCTCTGCCTCATTCACGAGAAACCTGCCGAGGCGTGCCTGAGCCTCGGTCGTGTCAGGGGCCACCGCGTCGAGGAGCGGGAGAGTCTCGAGACGTGGCGAGCGGGCCCACACCGCTGCCAGGCTGGTGTCGAGTCTCTCGGGATCCCAGAAAGACGCGAGGTTCAGCGCCTGGCGAGCAGCGTCCTTACCCTGGTCACCGAGGATGTGCCAGACCTTGAGTAGCTCCAATCCAACTTGCTGGTTCAACAACGGGGAGGATGGACTCCGGACCAGGGCACTCTGCATGTGCGAAAGAGCGACATCACAGAGCCTTCGGGCCTCATCTTCCGGAGTCGACGGGTGTCGGGCCAGGTCGATAGCCACGGATCCTGCAAGGCGATGATAATAGGGATTCTCGGAGAGCAGCAGCAGCGCACGGTCCACGGAGGATCCGGCCTCTCGGCCGTGTCCTACCGCGGCCGGCTCGAGCCATTGAGCGCGCATTCGTTGCAGTTGAAGCTGGCCCAGCATGAACGGGTAGTGCGCTTCACCCGGGACATGCCTCTGGGCCCGCTCCAGCAGGGCGAGGGGATCTTGAGCACGCGGCGGGTTCGGATTCAGCAGGGGGGCAGGGAAGACCAGCCAAGCGGCTATCATCGTATGGAAAGAGAATCGCAGCACCCACGCAGCCAGCACGAGACCGACGAAGCCGACGGCCATGCGAACCGTGACGGGCAGCGGGACCTCGGGATTATCAACCGAGCCGGGCATCCTCTTCCCCGAATGCGACAGAACAGCACTGTGAGACTGACCCTAACAATGAATGATACGTTCGGACCCAGCAAGACGATTGTGTCGCCGAGGAGCAAATACGTGGTGATGGTTCTGGAGCGTGGTGCGGATCGAAAGCGAGGGCGGAGATGAGTGGAGGTTCGGAGTCCGACTTCCTTTCGGCAGATAGCGTAGATCTATTCCGATACGTGGACATGCTGATTCGGCGACGCCGGATCATCATTGCTTGTTTTCTGCTATCGATCGTGACCGGGGTGCTTCTGATTCTGATGACTCAGCCGGTCTACACAGCTACTACGCTGCTCCACATTGAGCCCGACCCTATGAGATTGGTCGGCATGGACGACTTCCTCAATGCCGAGAGGGTCGACGACGATTTCTACCAGACGCAGTTCCAGCTCATTCAGAGCCGGTCGCTAGCGCAGCGAGTGATCGAGCAACAGGGCGCGCGATTGCGCCCGGAGGAGCTGGGCCTATCGGAAGGCGAAGCTTCCTCCTCCGGAACCCTGCAATGGTTGAAGACGCTGCCCGGTCGGGTGGTCAGCGCGCTGCGCAGGTTGGTTGGGACAGCGCCACCGGGGGGGACGGAGCATGAGGCATTGGATCCGTCCCAGATCGATGACCCCTATGAGCAGGCAATTCGTTCCTTGATCGACCATATGTCTGTCACCCCTGTTCGAGGAACTCGTCTCGCCGAGATCTCCTGGCGCAGCACAGACCCGGTCGCGGCTGCTTCGATGACGAACACCATCGCCTCGACCTACATCGAGATGAATCTGGAAGCCAGGTACGAGACCGCCGAGCAAGCGAGCCAGTTCTTGACTCTCGAGATCGAGAGACTGCAAGGAGAGATCGCAGAGCTGGAAGCCCAAGTACAGCGGTCCGGGGCCGAACGTGACGTTGCCTCGCTCAGCGAACGTCTCAGCACCGTCCAGCAGCGGATGGCGGATCTCGGCAGCCAGCATGCCGAGGCTCAAACGGAGCGTGCCCTGAAGCAGATGAACCACGACCGGCTGCTGAACCCTGATGCACCTCCGCCACCTGAAGTCGTCATGAACCCTGTCGTGTCGGGTCTGAAGGCGGAGCTGGCAACTCTGCAGCAGCAGTACGCGGAGATGTCCTCGCGGTTCACAGATGAGTGGCCAGCGATGCAACAGCTCGTGGGCCAAATACGAGACCTCGAGGCTAGGAGCGAGACCGAAGAAGCGTTGATCCTCGCGGGGCTGATCGACACCGCGCGCCAAGAATACGAGGATGCTCTGCTTCGAGAGCGGAGTATCAGTGATCTTCTCGATCAGCAAACGGCCGAGGCGACGGAGATGAGCCGTAACCTCGCCGCCCTGAGTAGCACCCAACTCGACCTCGAGAACAAGACAAATCTGTTGGAGACCTTGCTCACCAGACGCAGCGAGACCGGGGTCAATGCCCGCCTTCAGGGAATGCGCATCTCTAATATCAGGATCGTCGATGAGGCTACGGTGCCCCAGTTCCCGTCTCACCCGAGC
>CALAKE010000573.1 GCA_937922775.1 uncultured bacterium
CATGACAGGAGTCTACGGAGTCATGGCCTACGTGGTGAGCCAAAGGACGCACGAGTTCGGTGTGCGCGCGGCTCTGGGTGCGGATTCCAGCCAGATTGTGCTGATGGTGCTACGTCGAGGAATGAAGACAACCCTGGTGGGAATAGCTGCCGGTCTCGTGCTGTCAGCCGCGGTTACGCGTCTGCTGGCAGGATTCCTCTACGAAGTCAGCCCGCTGGATCCCATCGTCTACCTAGCGGTTGCTCTGGCGTTAGCGCTGGTCTCGATCTTGGCGTGCTTCGTGCCTGCCCGCATGGCGTCACGGGTCGACCCGATGGTGGCCTTGCGAGTGGAGTAGGAGCCGCTGCACGAACTGGAGCCGGATTCTCGGCCCGTCGGTGCATAGACAACCTGAAAACGCTTCCCAGGCGATTCGTCGCGAGATGGCGAAAGGAGAATCATGAACAAGAACCTTACGTATTGGGCGGTGGTTATCGTTGGCTTCGCCTCTCTTCTTGCTCCTCAACTCGCGGCTGCGACGCCGCCGGTCGATCAAGAGGAGGAGAGGAAGGTGGTCATCGAAACTGCGATGAACTACATGGAGGGTGCTTACACAGGCAACGCCGACAGGGTGACCAAGGCTGTTCACCCCGAGCTCACCAAGGTTCAGCTCAGCACGTTTCCTCAGACGGGCACGTATTATCTCCAGCCGGCCGGGGCAACGTGGCTCATCGAGGTCGTCCGCGGCAGGCAGGTTGTTCCCGAGGATGAACGCCACATCGAGCTCGAGGTGCTCGACATCGGCGACGATATGGCCGTAGTGATGATAGATACGGCCCATTTTCACGACCTCGTGCAGCTCGCAAAGACCGAGGGTGAGTGGAAGATCGTCAATGTGCTTTGGATTCCGAATCCGGAATCTGAGAGTGGCCAGCGCAATCCGCCGCCTCCGATGGCCGATCCCGAAGTGGAAGAGCAGGCCATCGAGGAAGCCGCGCTCGACTACATTGATGGTGCGTATTCTGGTGACGCAGACAGAATGGCCAGAGGTGTGCACCCCGAGCTGACGAAGGTGAGGGTGGCTACGCACCCCAAAACCGGCGAGGATTTTCTCGACAAAACAAGTGCTTCCCTGCTGGTCGAGGCGACCAAGGCTCGCCTCATGATGCTGGACGAGGCGGCTCGGAACATCCAAGTAGAGATCTACGACTCCCGCCATGGCATTGCGGTCGTCAAGGTCGTCTCGGCCATGTATATCGACCACCTTCAGCTTGCCAAGGTCAAAGGCGAGTGGCGGATCGTGAATGTGCTTTGGGCGGTGAACCCGGACGCACCGCCGCGGCAGCGGTAGCTACGTCGGGGCTCAGACCAGTCGGCGCCGGCTACTCCTGGCGCAGCGCGATGACCGGGTCGACCTTCGTCGCCTTCCGCGACGGCAGGTAGATCGCGAGCAGGGCAACTGCGGTCAACAGAATGGCGGCACCGAAATAGGCGATCGTGTCCAATGTGCTGACGTCATATAGCACTGCGGACATCAACGTGGAGAGAGCAAGGCCTCCGACCAAGCCGAGGCCGAGCCCTATCGCCGTCAACACCAGGCCTCGGCGCATCAGCTCTGTCATCACATCGACCGCCCGTGCTCCGAGAGCCATGCGCACGCCAATCTCATGCTTACTTCGGCTCACCCAGAAGGCGATCACTCCATAGAGGCCGATGGCGGCGAGCGCGAGCGCAACCGTGGCAAAGCCAGCGACTACCATGGTGGCCAGCCGCACCGGCAGCATGGCAATCCCGAGAGCGTCCCGCATGATCTGCAGGTCGGCCACCGGAAGAGCCGGGTCCATGGCCCGTATCTCGTTCCGTACGGTGGCGAGCATCGCAGCGGGGTCGTCGTCTGTGCGCACGTGGATGTAGACCGAGCCTGAGTAGTCCTGTCGCAGCGCCCGATAGAAGTTTGGCAGCGGCGGCTCGCCGAGAGTCATGTGTTTCACCGTCGCGACCAGGCCGACAACCTCGTATTCGCGGTCGCCCGAGATGGCGGTCTTGCCAATAGGGTCTTCGCCTGACCAGAAGCGGTTGGCGAACGCCTCGTTCACGACGATCACCGGCGGGGCGTCCTCGTTGTCCGAAGCTTGGAATGTCCTTCCTTTCAGGACGGGAATCCCCATGGCGGCGAAGTAATCCTCGCTGACGGCTGAGGTCTCGATCGCAGGGGCCTGGCGGCCTTCTGGGATCTCGTAATCTTCCGGGATGATCCAGTTCTGAGACATGCTGAAATTCAAGGGAATCGTGAGGCCCAGACCGACCGCACGCACACCGGGCAGGGCACCGAGTCGCTCCCTCAGCTCATCCTGAAACTGCCTGCCCTCGGCCTCCTCGTACCCCTTCATGTCGAGGTCTACGGAGGCGAGAAGGGCGTTATCAGGCTCGAAGCCGAGGTCGATGTCCCCGGCGTTCAGCAGGCTGCGGACCACCAGGCCAGCGCCGACCAGCAAAGCCATGGAAAGCGCGATCTGGCCGATGACCAACAGCCGTCGCGCTCGGCCGGAGCG
>CALAKE010000574.1 GCA_937922775.1 uncultured bacterium
GCAGGGGGCCGGCTGCGGCGACCCGGAAGGCCTGGTTCACCTGCTCTGGATCTGTATCCGTGCCGAGGTGGGCGATGAGGTCGACCACAGAAACGTTTGGCGTGGGTACTCGGATGGCGCAACCGTCGAGCTTGCCCTGCAGCTCTGGAAGAACCAGCCCCACCGCTTTGGCGGCACCCGTCGTCGTCGGAATCATCGACAGCGCAGCGGCCCGCGCTCGGCGCAGGTCCTTGTGCGGCATGTCCTGGATTCGCTGGTCGGAGGTGTAGGCGTGGATCGTCGTCATCCAGCCTCGCTCGATTCCGAACTCCTGGTTCAATACCTTGGCGACGGGAGCCAGGCAATTCGTCGTGCACGAGGCATTCGAGATGATGTGATGGTTGTCAGGGTCGTACTGCTCCTGATTCACCCCGAGACAGATCGTGACGTCCGGGCCTTTCGCGGGAGCAGAGATGATGACCTTCTTGGCGCCCGCGTCGATATGCTTCTGTGCGTCGTCACGAGCCCGGAACAAACCGGTCGACTCGATAACGATATCCACCTCGAGCTCTTTCCAGGGCAGGTCCGCCGGGTCGCGCACGGCGGAGACTTTGATGCTGGAGCTATTGACGATGAGCTCACCTTCTCCCGCCTTCACTGAACCGTCGAAGCGGCCGTGAACGGAATCGTAGGCCAGCAAGTGGGCGAGTGTCTCGGCGTCGGTGATGTCATTGAGGGCGACGAACTCCAGGTCGGAGTCATCTCTTAGGGCGGCGCGCAGTGTATTGCGCCCGATTCGACCGAAGCCGTTGATGGCAACTCGGGCTGGCATGGGTGATCTCCTTGGCAGCTTGCGCGGCACGAAGCCGCGGCGACACTTACATATTGACGGGAGTGGTACGGCGCACGGGCACCGCCCCTGGGATTATCCGGGCGACTGGAGAGCCTGTCAAACCAGTTTGGGCACGGGGCGAACTCTTCTACGGTCGAGTCACTATTAGTGACTATTAGTCACTTACAGTCATGTTTGATCATATAAGCTGCTTGCTTCTCTAAGGACTGTGTTGGCGACCATTTACCCTTCGTCCCCCTCCTTGCAGGAAAAGGACCCGCTGCTTACACTTTACCGGACTGACAACTACGGTTCGGCTTCGCTCATGAAGTTGCGAACCGGCCACCGGCCACGCTAATCAGCCCACCCTGGGTCGTGTGGTTAAAGGGCGCTCGAGCGGGGGAAATTCTCGGGCAGCCCAGCTTTCCAGAAAAACAGAGAAGAGCGGTCTACGCGCTGAAGCCACATTATCGCTGCATCCAGGCATCGGTGCTGGCCGTTGAACAAGGAGCCATGACTATGTGTAGTCCAATGAGGTGGCTGGTACTTGCGCTGATGGGGCTGAGCCTCATCTTGCTGCAGGTGATTCATCACCAGACCACTGAGATGGACGAGCTGATCGAAAGCGCACTCGACCATCAGGCCGAAATTGACCGGTTCGAAGCGCAGCTCGACGAACTGAAAATCGAAGCCAGCGTCCGCAATGTTCTGGACGCCCACGACATCAACGTCCCACGTCGCGACATCCTAGGCATCACCCAGAGCATCCTAGAGGTGAGCCATCACTATGATCTGGAGCCTGAGCTCATTCTGGCCGTGATCTTCACCGAGAGCAGCTTCAACGTCCATGCTGAGTCTCCCAAGGGCGCCGTCGGCCTCATGCAGCTCATGCCGGCGACGGCTCTGGCGGTCGCCGACGAGTTGCAGCTCGAGTGGAAGGGTCGTCAGCTGCTGACCGACCCGCAGATCAACATCCTGCTGGGAACCTCCTACTTGCGATACCTGATGAAGATGTACAACGAGCAGGGGCTCGACTACGCGCTGGCCGCGTACAACGTCGGCCCGGGCCGGCTGGACGAGCTGATTCGTGAGCGAGGGCGGCCACCGGCTCGCTATGCCGAGAAAGTTCGCACGGTGAGCGAGGAGCTGCGGCGAGAGTTCTTCTAGCCCGCCGCTGGGCGGCGCAACCGGTCGGAGATCTTGGACCTCGTACTGCTTCGCCGGCTTTTGAGGGAGATGGGGCCCCGGCTCGAGGGGGCCCGCATCGACCAGGTCTATGGCCTGCCGCGCAATGACCTGGCGATAGTGCTCGGTTATTCCGGGGCGCCACGGCTGTGGTTTTGCACCGAGCCGGATGAGCCTCATCTGTACGAGCGCAGCGGACCGCACCCTGCCCCGTCGCGCCCGCCCGCATTCGCGATGGCAGCTCGCAAGTTGCTTTCAGGGCGACGTATCGCGGGCATCGAGGAGGTTGGCGAGGACCGGGTGGTGACCCTCTACTGTGGCGGCAGCTCCGCAGGGTCTCTCGTTTTCGAAGTCATCCCCCGGCGCTCAACGGCGATGCTGGTCGATGGCAACGGCGTCGTGCGCGCAGTTTGGCATCGGCGCAGGAGTCGCATCCGGGCTGGCGAGATCTACGTCCCTCCGGATACACCCCCACGCAGGGACCCGCAGGAGCTCGGGGATGAAGACTGGCGCAACCTCGAGGCCTCTGGTGACGCTCGCGCGATCAGCCGCTCCTTGGCCCGGAGCCTGCGCGGAATGTCGCTTCTCGTCGCCAAGGAAGCGGCTCACCGCTACTTCGAGGGCATGTCGCTGAGGAAGGCGGTCCTGCACGAGCTCGAACGTGCAGAGGAAGAACCCACCGCGGCCTGTATCTACGCGCCGCTTCCTCTCGACGAGCTCAGCGAGCTTCCACCTCGCAGCCAGTTTCTCCTGGCACCCTATGAGCTCGAGCACGTTCATCACCTCGAGGCCGTGCCGTTTTCCGATTGTATGGAGGCTGCCGCCGTGTTCTATCCGCTGCGCGCACGCCTGCGCATCCTGCAGCGCGTGCGCACCGAGCTGGGCTCGGCCCTCGAAGTGGCCGCGGCCCGTACCACCCGCACTCTGGAGGCGGTATCTGAGGATCGAGCCTCCCTGCGTCAGCCCGATCGCTACCGGCGCTGGGCCGACCTGCTCCTGGCTCATCCCGATGCCGACCCGGAGGAAGGGCCGGGGAAGAGCGGCGGTGGCAACCTCCACGGAGCCCGCGTCGTCGTCCCCGACGACTATGGCGACGGCGAGCCCATCGAGATTCCTGTAGACCCCAGCAAGGGCATCATCGAGAATGCCCAGACATACTATCGGCGCGCCAAGCGTGCGACGCGAAGCGTCGAGCGAACGCAACAGAGGCAGAGAACGCTCGAAGCCCGCAGTGGCCGAATCGCCAAGCTCCACCTGGAGATCGCTGACGTCTCTGACCTGCGCTCGGCCCAGCGGATGGCTAAGCGCGCCGCAGCCGAGGGGGCCGAGGTCAAGCCGGATCGCTGGCAAGAGCCTGAGGCCCTCTTTCCCTCCGCGGACCATGATGGTCTCTCTGTCGTGCCGGACGAAGCGTACGGAGCTTCCGCTGGAGGTAGTGAGCAGCCCCAGGACACTGTGCCCACCACAAGAGGAAAGGTGGCCCCGGGCATCTCGTCATACACCTCGAGTGATGGCTACGAGATCCTGGTCGGACGTAACGCCGGCGCCAATGATCGCCTGACGCACCGGATGGCGGCACCACACGACTGGTGGCTACACGCAGAAGGCCCCGGCTCTCACGTCGTGGTCCGCAACGCGAAACGAGAAGAGGAACCGCCCGCTGCGACGCTCTCCGAGGCGGCCTCCCTGGCCGCATACTTCAGCTTCGCCCGCGGAGCCACGAAGGTGAACGTGCACTTCACGCAGGTTCGGCATCTACGCAAACCAAAAGGCGCCTCCCCGGGGCGGGTGATTCTCAAGCTGAGACGAACGGTACTCGCCGAGCCGCTGTCACCCAAGAAGATCTTCGACGACTCGGGCGGGGACGCGAAAACAAAGACCGAGCCCCCGACCCGCTCGGGGCCGGGGGCTCGGTGAAGTCCAGAAGACTCTAGAAACACTCTACCTGCTAATAGCGGCCCTCGTCGTCACCGTTAGGTTGCTCAGTAGGTCTCGGCTCGTCGTCAACTTCCTCGACGACAACCTCGTCGACCTCGGTTTCAGTCACGATTTCGACGTCACCGACAACCGGTTCAGCGGTGGCCACGAAGCCATCGGCCGGCGCAACAGGAGGTGGTGTCGTCGGCACTTGACGGCGCAGCCAAGGCAAGTTCGACCCGAAACGCGTCGCGAATACCGAGCCCAAACCGACCAGTGCCGCGACCGTCCACATGAGCGAGCCGAACACCGGAAAGTAGCGCAGGATTCCGAGCACCGCACCACCGGCGAGAACGATGCCGATCTGCGAGGCCTCCGGTCGACCTACCATCCGCATGACGCGGCTGCCGACGCTCTGGAAGACCGCGACGATGCCGAAGATGTAGGCCAGCCACCAGCCGAAGATCAGCGCCAGCAAGAACGGGATGCCGATCAGCAAGAAGCACAAGATCAGCAACACGATGAAGGCGAATGCCAGGGCGAAGACACCTACCAGGCCGATCGCACCAAGCCTCAGTGGCTCACGTGACACGGCATGGCTCGCCGACGAGACCCTGTCCCCCACCAACGCTACCGTCAGGATTGCCAGCAGCAGCCAATAGAGGAATTGGGTTGTACGGGTGAACATGACGAATGGAGTGAAACCCCACCAGCCGCCAAAATGGAAAGGCGACCAGCTTCCGAACAGGTCATCCATGCCGTAGCCGAAGCTGACGTTCACCAACTCGCCGTCGATTTCAGCGCTGTCGTCTCGCGACAGACTACCCCCCACCACGGTTGCGTTGCCGCCCACGCGCGCGCCAGGACCGAGGCGGAGCCTACCTCCGACTACAGTGGCATCACGGTCGACTCGACCATTGATCGTGAGCTCACCACCAATCACGACGACCTCACGCCGGGCGACGCCGTCGACCCGGATCGAGCCGCCTACCGCCACCAGATCTTCGCGGGCAACCTCGTCCTCTTCGACGACAATGCTGCTGCCCATGACGAAGCCGCCGTCACCTGCCTGGACATTGATACAACCGACAGAGAGGGCACCGGCAACCAGAACCACCAGCACCCCAGTCCATCTCCAGTCAGTGAATGGCCACCCCTTTCGATGCGCCAGATTGGACATTAGCTTCGACCTCCTCGCCCGCCGTTCATTGCCGCCGTTGATAGTTCAAGACCATACGAGTGAAAACGTAGTTCAGTGTCACAGTCGCCAGCAGCACTCCTAGCTGCACGGCCAGCCCACTGTTCCGGGCCAAATCGAAGAGCCGCAGAACGATGGTCGCTCCAGCTCTGGCCAAGGCCATTGCCGGGGACAGGAAGCTGCCCACGGTGCTGATCACGAAGCTGCTGATCTCAGCCAGGCCGGTGATGGCACTCGACAACAACCCCGTGGTGTTCGCACCAGCCACCGCCTCGGAGCTGATCGCCACCCAGGCGCCCAAACCGAGCACGGCCACGAGCGACGCCGCCAGGCCAAAGCTCCACCCGGCCACCTTGCGCCAAGGCACTTCGGCGGGCGGCTGGAAGGCCGGTTGCTGCGCAACCCGGGCCATGACCGCTTCGGTAAAGTCCTGCGGTGGCTCGATGTTGCGAATCGCCCCGATCTGCTGCAGGAATCGCGATTCCTGATCGAGAGCCTCGCGGCAAGTCTCACACTTCTCCAGATGCAGCTCGATCCACCGCGTCGCATCAGGTGACAGCTCACCTTCGATGTACGCGGACAGTCGATCGTGGTCTGGGCGATGCTCGCTCATGATGTCTCAGCGCTCGCGAGAGCGGGGGAATCGTCTTCGAATAGATCAGTCAGAGATCGGCGCAAGGCCTCCCGGGCGCGGAAAATCCGTGTCTTCACGGTACCGATCGGAAGCTCGAGGGCATCCGCTATCTCTTCATAGGACAAGTCTGCAGCATGACGCAACACAATTGGCTCCCGGTACTTCTCGGGCAACGCCTGAACTGCGGCCGAGATGCGATCCTCGAACTCGCCCTCCAGGTACACGGTATCGGGCGTCGGGCCCAATGAGGCCACCTCACGCTCGCCCGTACCATCTTCGAACTCCAGCGGGGCATCCAAGGACACCGTCGGAACGCGACGCCGGCGCAACTCGTCGATAGCGGCGTTTCGCGCGATGCGAAACAGCCACGCCGCAAACGGGTAGCGTGGCTGATACGTCGCCAGGGCCGAGTAGGCCTTCAAGAAGATGTCCTGTGACAGGTCCACAGCGTCCTCGTAGTTGCCAAGCATCCGACAGACATAGTTGACGATCTGCGATTGGTATCGCCCGACCAAATCAGCGTAGCGGTGCTGGTGTCCATTGAGTACCGCTTCCACGATGGCTCTATCGTCAGTGTCCATCTACAATTTCATCGTCGTTTGTTAGTACGGTTTGGACGGCGGTTTGTTTCGCCTGAACGGGCCACAATAGGCCCAAGCGCACCAATCTGTAGTCGACGCCCCGGAGCTTGTCCAGCCTCGGTGGCCGAATGCTAACATCCACTCGCATGGTTGACATCGCCACCAACGTAGAAACCGTTCGCCGGCGCATCACCGCGGCCGCAGAAGAAGCCGGCCGCGCTGCCTCCGACATCGTTTTACTGGCCGTCTCCAAGAGAGTCGACCAGACCCGAATCGAGGCGGCGCTGGACTGTGGAATCAAGGCCCTCGGAGAGAACCGTGTCCAGGAGTCCGAGATCAAGATCCCGCTGATCTCGAGACCGGCTCAATGGCACTACATCGGACCGCTGCAGCGCAACAAGGCACGAAGGGCCGGGATGCTTTTCGATGTGATCCACTCCGTCGACAGGGACTCACTGATCCCAAGGCTCGCCGCAGCTCCACGGGATGACAAAGACCCCCTGGGGATCTACGTACAAGTGAGCGCTGCTGCGCTGGCGGATCCGGCCCGGGCTCTCGAGTCAACGCGCTCGCTATGCGTTCAAGTCGAGGCGGCGGATGCCCTGAAGCTGAGCGGCCTGATGGCCATGGCGCCCTACGACCCTGATCCGGAAGCTGCCCGGCCGACCTTTCGAGGGTTGCGGTGGCTGCGTGATCGCATCCGGGAGGAAGGGGATTTCACCAGCTGCCTGGGGCTATCGATGGGAATGACGGGAGATTTCGAGGTGGCGATCCAGGAGGGTGCTACGATCGTCCGGGTAGGCACCGCGATCTTCGGACCGAGGCAGCAGCAGTGAGGACTTCGTTGACTTCCCCGAAGGACGAAAGGAGAGGCCGGTGTTCGTGATCAGGAACTTGCTCTTGGCCGTGGCATCCGTGATGAACATGGCGTTGTCGCTCTACATGTTCATCATCATTGCCAGGGCTCTGATCTCGTGGGTGTCGCCGGACCCCTACAATCCGATCGTGCAGTTTCTGTACACGGTAACCGAGCCGGTGCTACGACCCGTGCGCCGGCGCCTGCCGATGACGGGCATCGACCTCTCGCCGGTCATCGTGATTCTGGCGATCGTCTTTCTGCAGCAATTCGTGGTGCTCTCACTGCGCCAGGCGGCCATGCTGATCGGCTCGTGATCGCGGAGCATGGCGTGCGCGCGGTCGTGACCTGTCTCGATGCGCGGCCCTAGTAGATGATGGGACCTTCGGCACTCGGCGTGAACTGCCATGAGTAGACGTAGCCGCCGACGAACTCGATGTCAACGGTGTAGTCGGCCTCGATCACGATATACTTGCGACCCGGATGGCGGACCGCGATCGCACTGTGCGTGACCGGTAGCCCGAGCTCTGCGGCGATCTCGACGAGTGAGCGCTTGATATCGTCGTCGGGTTTGCGCCGGCGGCTGGCTGCCAGCAACACCTCGTCACGAAGGGCATCCTGGAACTGATAGGCGGCGGTGCGTACCGGCAGGACCTTGAAGCCCACGTAGACGACCGAACCCACGAGAAGCAGGGCGATGAGCCCCCGCAAGGAAGCCTTGCCCGCCTCATGCCTCCAGGACAAACGCCCACTCGAGGATCCCACTCCACGACCCCTTCCACTCTTACTCATCCTCGCATCCTCCTGCCTCCCAAGAGCCCCCACATGATGCGGCTCCGCTCGCAGCTCTACTCGATGAGCATGAGCGAGCGGCTCCACCGGGTCTTGGTAAAGAAATGCGTGATCACGTTGCCGAACTGCAGCAGGCGATCTTTCAAGCTACTCGGCATGTAGGACTGCTCACTACCCTCGTAAGACCAGTAAACGAGAATCGCCTTTCCCTTGACGAAACTCGTGGGTACCGTCCCCCAATAGCGCGAATCGCGACTGTTGTCGCGATTGTCCCCCAGCATGTAGTACTCACCCTCCGGCACGGTGGCCACACCAGCTGTATCGTGATGTTGTCCACCATAGGCAGCCTCGTGGTTGGCGTACGGTTCGTCGAGAGCGACCCCGTCGATGTAGACAACGCCATCGGCCACCTCGAGCTGATCACCGGGCAAACCCATGACGCGCTTGATGAAATCTTTGTCCGGCTCCTCCGGTGCCCGGAAAACGACAACGTCAGTGCGCTCGAGGGGTCGCACGGGCAACACCCAGTCCTCGAACCGTGACGCGGTAGGCCCGTAGACGAATTTGTTGACCAGAATGTGATCGCCGATGAGGAGATTGTCTTCCATGGACCCCGTTGGGATCTTGAACGCCTGGAAGACGAAGGTGCGGATGAACAGCGCCAGAATCGCGGCGATGAGGATGGATTCGGCGTATTCGCGCAGCGTTGATTTTTCCATTACTGCGTTCCAGTGTGCTTTAGTGTGCAGAACAACCTCATGGTGATCTGCACTATTTAATATAGCTGCCGCATAGACCAATGTAGCGCAACAGCGTGGGGCCACGAAAGCCCACGTTTCAAGGTAGGGGCAACTTCGATGCACTCACAACGATAGCGCATCGTCGATTCCACTGCGTCACCCCAAGGAAATCGTCAAAACGGTGCTTCCCCGCTGCCCAGAGGCCACGTAGCCACAACGCTGAGGTCGAACGGGTCGGCACCACCGGCGCGCAACCGCCCCTCGCCCCAGCCCGCCACCATCGCGGCGTTGTCGGTCGACAGATCGATGGGCGCCAGGTACAACGGCAGGCCATGCTCATCGGCAAGGCTCTGCATTCGAGTTCTCAAGGCGCGATTAGCGGCCACACCGCCCGCTACCAGGAGGCCACGCACGGGATGCGCACGAAGTGCCGCGGCGGTCGTGTCGGCCAGCATGTCGACGACTGCTGCTTGGAATGAGGCCACCAGATCGAGCACACGAGGATCATCCGGCTCCCCAGGCCGGAGCCGATTCGACAGGGCTTGCCTGCGGACCGCCGTCTTCAGCCCTGAGAACGAGAAGTCGAAGGGCCCCGACATCTTGGCTCGTGGCAAAGGCACCGCCTCGGGATCGCCCCGATCTGAAAGCCTGTCGATGACAGGCCCGCCAGGGTAGTCGAGACCCAGCAAAGCGGCGACCTTGTCGAAGGCCTCTCCCGCGGCGTCATCACGGGTCTCACCGAGTAGAGCGAATTGCCGCAGCGCCGGCAGTCGGTACAACGAGGTGTGTCCGCCCGAAACGACCAGAGCGAGTAGCGGGTAAACAACATCCTCTCCTGCCGCAAGATGGGGCATGAGAGCGCCATGTACATGCGCCGCCAAGTGGTGTATGCCTACATGGGGGCACTCCAGGGCACGCGCGAGGCCGCGCGCATAACACCAACCGCTGAGCAAGGCCCCGACGAGCCCCGGACCTCGCGTCACGGCAATACCGTCGATCTCCTGCCAACTCACGCCAGCGTCCGACAGCGCCGCGCCGACCACCCAAGGTAGAGCCTCTATGTGTTTGCGTGCCGCCAGCTCAGGCACCACACCACCGTATGCAGCGTGCTCCAGCTGGCTTGCGACGACATTGCTGCGCACATCGGCGCCGTCGGCAACAATGGCCGCCGCGCTCTCGTCGCAGGAGGTCTCGACTCCGAGTACGAGCATTTTCCGTCGCCGCCTGGCAACTGGCGCAGCCAGGGATTGAAAGGCTCAGCCTTCCTGTTGTGCCGCCGCACACTGCTCTGCGAGGCTCTCCACGTAGGGAGCTCTCGCGACACCCTGCTCGGTGATAATGGCGGTGACTAGTTGGTGGGGAGTGACGTCGAAGGCGGGATACGCAGCGGAGACTCCCTCGGGCACGATGCGATGATCGTAGAGGATCGCGACTTCGTCGCTGCTTCGCTGCTCGATCGGGATCGCCTCACCAGAGGGTGCTTCGAGGTCCACGGTAGAGGTCGGCGCGGCCACGTAGAACGGTATGCCGTGCTCCTTCGCCAACACCGCCACCGAGTAGGTGCCGATCTTGTTGGCTACATCTCCATTGGCAGCGATTCTGTCGGAACCGACCACGACCAAATCGACCTCTCCTCGCTGCATCATGTGCCCGGCCATATTGTCAGTGATCAGCGTGCAAGGGATGCCATCATGATGGAGCTCCCAGGTCGTCAGGCGTGCACCCTGCAGGAACGGCCGCGTCTCGTCGGCCAGCACCCGGACCTCCTTGCCGGCCTCTTGTGCAGCCCGGACAACACCCAAAGCCGTTCCATATCCCGCGGTGGCCAGAGCGCCAGCGTTGCAGTGTGTCAGGATGCAGGCGCTTTCTGGCACGAGGGCGGCACCGTTCCGACCCATGGCACGATTGATCTCGATGTCCTCGCCATGCATGAGGCACGCCTCATCGATGAGGCGCTGCCGTGTTGGCTCTACACCCTCGGCCAGCGTTTCATCGACGAGTACCTGCATGCGCCTCACCGCCCACCTCAAGTTCACTGCCGTTGGCCGCGCCGCCAGCATCCGCTCGCCGAGGTCCTGATACTCACGGCGAAATGCCTCGGGGTCATCGGCCAGTCCCTGTGCGCCCAGGGCCATCCCCATGGCAGCAGCAACACCGATCGCCGGGGCGCCACGGATGACAAGGTCACGAATCGCCTCGATGACCTCCTCCGGATGCGTGAAGGTCAGGTAGATCTCTTCCTGCGGTAGCAGCCGCTGGTCGAGCATGACGACCCCTTCGTCCGTCCATTCGATGGTCTTGATCATTTGGTCAGTCCTCGATATCTCGGCACGGCCTGGCGCCAGATCCTCATGAATCGCCGTTGAGTGGTGCAGAACGGCTTGAAGTTAGCCCCCCGCCGGCAACAGCGCAATGCGGGCGGTGGAAGACAAGGATGCAGGAGGCGCTTGACGCCCTCCAATGTGGGTCGCTAGCATCCGCTAATAAGAAGCACCCGCGCGAGTGCTGATTTCCATCGTTTCCACTCCCAACAAGACGAAGTTACCGTCAGCTCCTGGATAGAGCGCCATGGCATGGTTTCGCAAGAAGCGGGGCACCAAGCGTCCCGTAGGCGACCGCAAAAGGGACATGCCAGAGGGACTGTGGACGAAGTGTAACCACTGCAGCGAGTTCATCTATCGCAAAGAGGTAGCACGCAACTCGAACGTCTGCCCCAAGTGCAACTACCACTTCAGGATATCTGCCCAGGAGCGTCTGGAGTTGTTGTGCGACGACGGGGTATGGGAAGAGTTCGGCACCGAGATCGCCCCGATTGATCCCCTCGGCTTCCGGGACACGAAGAAGTACCCCGACCGGCTCGTTGACTACCAGAAGCGTACCGGCAGAAAAGATGCAGTCGTGGCCGTGGAGACGACCGTAGGTGATATTCCCGCGATTTTGGCCGTCATGGAGTACGGATTCATGGGCGGCAGCATGGGGTCCGTCGTGGGAGAGAAGATCACGCTCGCAATCGAGAGGGCCCTCGAGCTCGAGCGCCCCCTGATCGTGGTATCCAGCTCCGGCGGAGCTCGCATGCAGGAAGGCGCCCTCTCGTTGATGCAGATGGCCAAGATCTCGGCCGCCTTGAGTCGTCTCGACCAAGCCAGGTTGCCCTACATATCAGTGCTCACCGACCCTACGACCGGTGGCGTGACGGCCTCCTTCGCGATGCTGGGCGACTTGAACATCGCCGAGCCGCGAGCTCTGATCGGCTTTGCCGGCCCCCGAGTAATCGAGCAGACGATTCGTGAGACCTTGCCCGAAGGGTTCCAGCGCAGCGAGTTTCTTCTCGAGCACGGCATGCTCGACTTGGTGGTGCCTCGCAGCGAGCTCAAAGAAACGCTGGCCCGGTCACTCCGGTACCTGCTCAACACGGATCTCTTGACCTCGACAATGTCGGAGCTCTACAGCAACGCCGTCGTCGAGAATCCGGAGGCCGAGGACAGCGGGGTCGGATAGCAACAGCGATGCGGGAGCCAGAGGACCTTCGCCGGCGTCTCGAATCACTCGACCCCCACAGTGTGCAGCCGGGCCTGGAGCGAATTCGAGCAATGCTCGAGGCTCTCGGTTCTCCGCACCTCGCGTATCCGACCGCAGTTGTCTGTGGCACCAACGGGAAGGGCTCGGCAGCCGCCATGCTAGCCGCTATTGGCCGAGCTGCCGGACACCGAGTCGGGCTCTACACGTCACCCCACTTGTCGTTCCTCGAGGAGCGCTTCCAGGTCGACGGCAGCTCGATCTCACCGGTGGGGTTGGACACCCAACTCGAGAGCGTCTTCGCCGCCGCCGACCGTATCCTGGCGGAGGGGCGGATTGGCGAGTTCCCGTCCTTCTTCGAGATCCTCACGGCCGCCGCCTTCAGCTATTTTGCCGAGGCTCGGGTCGACCTCGCGGTCCTGGAGGTTGGGCTCGGAGGACGATGGGACGCTACCAACGTCACCCACCCCAGAGTCGTGGTGATTACCTCGATCGCCCTCGACCATCGCGAGTACCTCGGCGACGACCTCCCTTCGATCGCGGCCGAGAAAGCGGCCGTCGTGCCGCGCGCCGGCCTCGCCGTCACTGCACCGCAGGATCCCGCGGCGCTCGAGATTCTGCGCAGCCATTGCCGCGAGGTAGAGGCTACGCTTTGGGAGTCCGAGCAGTACCCGCTCGTGGATCGTCCAGGGGACGAGCGACTGCACTACTCGATTGATTGTGTCGGTCGGGTGCGCACCTACGTAGGTCTCGATCTCGCACTGGCGGGGGCACATCAGGTCGAGAATGCTCGCTGTGCTCTGCTCGCTGCGGAGGCACTCGATCGCCACAGGTTGAGCATCTCCTCCGACGCCATCTGGGCGGGTCTGCGCAGCGTCCATTGGCCCGGCCGATGTGAGTGGCTGGGGGAGAAGCCATCGATCCTCCTGGATGCCGCCCACAACTCCGAGGCGGCCACGGCCCTGGCCTCGTACCTCGCGGAGCTCGCGCGTCGGGGCACCTACGATAAGTTGCATCTCGTAATCGGGGTGCTGGCGGACAAGGACGCGGAGGAAATGACGCAATCCCTGTACCCCTTGGCCGACACTCTGGTAGCCACTGAACCGCCCTCCAGTCGCGCCCTGCCGGCGGCTGAGCTCCTGAAGGCCAGCGGTCTCCCTGTGTCCCACAGCAGCGTCCCTGATCCCTGGTCAGCTCTCGAGCACGCTCTCGACGACGCCTCGGCCGACGACCTGGTATGCGTCGCTGGGTCGTCCTACTTGGTCGGGGCACTGCGCCCCAGGCTCGTGGGATAGTGAGGCCCAAGAGTCAGCGCCACGCCGCGGGTCTGGTCGCGCATTGCACGACCAGGGGTGCGGTGCTAGTCTGCCGCAAACTGGGCGGATCGAGAAAACTGGTGGCGTCCCGAGCCCTCCGCCACGTCGATATCAGGCCTAAACGATCTGTGGCTATCACCGTGGCCGCCAATTCAGAGCGCCTCAGTCACGATCCTCGTGACGATGCCTTCGTTTCGCATTCGCGACGCACGCCCCTCGGCAGCATGTTGCTGCTAATCCTCCCTCTGCTGCTGCTGGTTTCGCTGCTGCTGCCCGCGACGGCCACGGCTCAAGAGGAAGTCGAGGAAGAGGGCGAACAGCGCGAGCTCGACCTGGCGCTGATTCCCGGGATGGAGAGCATCAGCATGCGTTACGACGGCGCATGGACAGTTCAAGTGCTCCCGGATGGCGGCATTGAGTGGCATATCACCGGCTATGTCGACATCAATGATGATACTCGCGATTTTCGGGTGCAGGCCGACGAGATCCGCATCAACCTCACCGACTACTCGTTCGAGGCCCTCGGCAATGTGGTTTTCGAGCAGAAGGACGTGCTGATCAGAGGCACTCGCATGGCGGGGGATATCGATGCGGGATCCGGCGAGGTCGAGAACGCCACGGGAGTCGGTGCAGGCGACGTCTATTTCCGCGGCGACCGCATCCGCCAGGTCGAGCCCGGCCTCTACCGTATCGAAAGCGGCGTGGTGAGCCCTTGTAAGCAGGCCCTGCCGATTTGGGAGTTCAAAGCTCGAACGGTGACGCTCCAACCAGGCGATCACGCCTCTATGACCTGGCCCGTCTTCAAGGTAAAAGGAGTGCCGCTGATCGTATTGCCGGCGTTGTATTGGCCGCTCGAGCAAGATCAACGCTCCTCGGGCCTCTTGCTCCCGGCCATCGGCACTTCGAGCCTGCGCGGGTTCATGTTCTCGCAGTCCGCATTCTGGGCCATCTCTCGCAGCGCCGATGCGACCTTCACCTTTGACTACTTCTCCAAGGCAGGACAGGGTATCGGCAGTGAGTTCCGGCATGCCTTCATGCAGGAAGCAAGGGGCCAGGCACGTTTCTACTGGCTGCGCGGCACCCGCTATACCCAGGAAGAGATCGACGCCGGGTTGAGGCCGGTACCCGGCGGCTGGTCGCTCAATGGCTCGCACCACCAGTACTTGGGAGAGCTGTTCCTTCTCAACATCAACGCCAACTTCTTCAGTAGTCAGGAGTTCGTACGCGGTTTCGAGAACGGCTTCAACAACCTCCTGCAGCGTAACTCCTCGATCGGCGGCTATCTCACGCGGTCGTGGGGCGTCTACAACTTGAATGTGGTGGCAGACAGCAATCGCACGTTCTTCGGCAAGGACTCGGTCGTCCGCCAGCGCCTCCCGGAGGTCGAGTTCCGTATCCGGCGGGCGCCCCTTGCGGGTCCGCTGTACTTCACCATGCAGACCTCAGCGGCCCGCCTGGTGCGTGAGGAGCAGGACAAGAAGGGTGAGGTAACGGGGGGTACCTACTCCCGATTGGACGGCTTCCCGGAGATCTCGGCCCAGTTCTCGCAGCTTCCATGGCTGACGTTCAGCCCGTACATGAATTGGCGCTCCACGTATTACACGCAGAGATCTACCCTGGACGCCTATGTCCCCGAACCCATCATGCGCAACGTCTACACCACAGGGATCGACGTGGTGGGACCCAGCTTCTTCCGTATCTTCGATACCCCCGCGAGCGACTACTCGCCGCGCTACAAGAACGTCATCGAGCCGCGATTATCATATGTGCGCCTCGAGGAGTTGAACCGCGACGAGTTTCCCGGCCAGATCATCCAGTTCGACGAGATCGACGTATACGGGGGCTACCGACATTTCATGCGGCTCTCGGTGACCTCGCGCCTGCTGGCCAAGCGATTCCCCTCGCGCAATGCTGAGGA
>CALAKE010000575.1 GCA_937922775.1 uncultured bacterium
GTAACGTCGCGGCAATGGCCAGCGTGATCCCGAAAGTGCAAACGACGGCGGGGCCGCTCGGGAAGTCGTACTGGTAGGACAACGTCAACCCGGCCATGCTGACCAGCGTGCCCACCGTCCATCCGATTGCGAGCCGCCCGCCGATGCTGCGGCTGAACAGCATAGCGATCACCGACGGGATTACGAGGAACGAAAACACCAGCAGGACCCCCGCGATCGCGACGCTCGAGGTGATCACGAAGCCGAAGGAGGCGTAGAAGAGGAAGTCCCACCAGCGAACGTTCCACCCCTGGGCCTCGGCACGCTCCGGATGCAATGAGATCGTCAAAAAGCGATCTCGGAAGTACCAGTGAAACGCGCCGACGGCGGCGTAGATCAGGGCGGTAGCAATGATCTTCTCGCGCGGCGTCCACAGCAGAGCCCCCGTGAGCATCGCTTCCACGAGCTCGGCGCCCTGGGGCGCTCGATCGGCGATGAGTATGGTGGTCGCCGAGGCCACGGCGAAGGTGATGCCGATGATCGCTTCCTGAGGGATGTTCTGTTCCTTCAGGCGCGAGATCGAGAAGATCGCCGCACCGATCGAGGCAAACAGCAACGAGTAGAAGTACCCCTGGCTTCCGTCGGGTGGATAGCCGAGCAGGAACGCGAAGGTGGCTCCCATCGCCGCGATCTGAGCCAGCGCCAGGTCGACGAAGATCACCCCCCGCGAGACCACGTGCAGGCCGAGATACGTGTGGATGCCGGTCAATACCAGACAGGCCACAAACGGCCAGAACAAGACCTCGAGTGCCAGCTCCACGCGTCGCTCCTTCCCTGACCCAGGACGCTGCGAACCTCTGACTCAGGACACTAACAGCCGGGAATAGCGGACCTCAGTTCTCTGATCCAGGTGTCGACGAGCTCGGTGTATTCGTCGAGGTCCTCGGACTCGGGATCGGTGTAGATCGGAACGTAGAGAAACTGCGCACCGGTTCGCTCGGCGATCAAGCTCGGCGTGCGTTCGTCGAAATAGTCGGCGACCCAAAGAGCCGGGATCTGGTCTCTCCGGACGAGCTCGATCAGCGACGCGACGTGCGATGCGGAGGGCGGAATGCCGGGGCGACGCTCGACGTAGCTGGCGACCTCGATCCCGAATCGATCGATGAAGTAGATCCAATTCAGATGGTAGGCGACGATCTTCTTCCCGCGCAGGCACTCGGCATCGGCGAGCCAGCCACCCTGGCGCTCGAGCAAGGGCGCGCCGCCGATCTCCGTGGTTTCGAGAAAGCTCCTCAGCGTGCCGCCCAGCGCCAGCTCGGCGAGCTTGTCGCCGCCGACCAGCTCCACGAGCCGGGCGCCGAACAAGCGCTCGTGGATCTTCGCTTTGAAGTCCTGGAAGCGCTGCTCGTAGTAGCCGGAGTTGGCGCCGTCGACGTTCTGCAGGCCGACCTTGATGTTGTCCGCGACGATCACCGCGCGCAGGGGGTCGGTGTGGATGTGAGGATTGCCGAAGATGTGAATGTCGCCGCCGGCTCGGCTGGCATTCTCGGGCACCCCCAACATGGGCACCCCGGTCGATACCGACACGTAGCCGACCTCTCCCTCGCGGATGCGCGGGTTGCGCGCCTTATCGATGACCGCGGGCATCCAGATCTCCAGGTCGAGTCCGGTTGCCAGCAGCAGGTCGGCACGGCTCAGCATGATCGAGTAGCTCGGCCTGGCCTGCACGAAGTGGGCGTCCTGGCGCGCCGCGGCGATCGATTCGACCGTACCCTTGTCGCCGACGATCTCCTCGGCGATGGAGCGGTACGGGGTCAGCGACGCTACCACCTTGACTCCATCCTGCGGTGCGGCGCTGACGAGAGAGGCGGCGGCGAGCGAGGCGAGCGCGAGGGCGGCGCCAACCCCGGCAGACTGTGGCTTTTTCTTCTTCTGGATCGTCAGCATCAGTATTTCTCGTGCTTGTGTGGGCCGATGCCCCAGGTCAACTGTATGTAGAACCGGTGCTCGGGCTCCGGGACCTCGAGTTGCCGCGACCCGTAAGTGTACTGGAACCGGAAGCGGGCCCACTCGCTTTGCCACCATTCGAAATACGGCGACGCCCCCCACAGACTTTCGCCCGGTGCCTCGGGAAGCTGCGTGTAGTCGCCGCGCAGGCCGATCAACGACCGCCGATTCAGCCTGTACACACCGTACGTGTAGGTGCCCACCGAGTTGAAGACACCCAGTTCGGTTTCTCGTCGCTGCCAGAGGAACTCCCCACGAAGTTCGAAGCCCCGGTACAAAGCGGTGGCCGGCGGGGCCCAGTTGAAGTTCCAGTCGGTGCCGAAGACCTGAGTTCGGAACTCACCTTCGAAATCGTTCGTGCCGGTGGCAGCCGACAAGCCGACCTCGACGTAGGAAGCATCGGATATGTCGAAGTAGTTGGTCTCGTGGATCAGAAAGACGGGTTGGTCGAACCCACGACCCGAGAACGAGACGTCGTTGTCGTCGTTGGCTACCTGCACGATGACCTCATTGTAGTCGCCGAGGAAAGCAGGAGGCATCCACGACACCGACGTCCCCAGGCCCGTGAGGCCCTCTTCGCCCCAGATCGCCAGAAGGGCGGCGGGGCGGTCGGCTTGCGGCAGCGAGTGCTGGTGCCAACGGTTGAGCTTGCCCCAGTCGAGCCGCATCTGTCCCGCCTTGACGCCGAGCCCCGCGGGCAGCGTGTTGTAGTCGATGAAGCCTTCCTCGAGCTTGAATTCACCCTCCTCCTGGACGACGAAGAACTTGGCCCCGGAGTAGGGATCGAGGGGGGCCTGGAAAGCCACCTCGAACTCGTTGAAACGAAACCGGTTCACCTCCGGATCGCCGGCGCGATCGGCGAAGATCGCCGACACGTCGCCGGTCACCGAGATCTCCGGGTTCAAGTCGTTGAGGTTGCGGGTTTGGCTCTGAAACCGGCGTGCGCCGCTCTGGTCGGGATCCTGCTCGCCGCCGCCCGCCGCATCGGTGCCGGCCTCTCCAAGAAGCTGCGCGAGCTCGCGCTCGAGCTCGGCGCGCTCCTCGTCCGTCATCGCCTCTTCAGCCACATCTGCGGCCGCCTCTTCGGCCGCGCCGGACAGGTCCGGAATCGTGTCCGGGTCGGCGGCTCGCAGCTCCGCGATCTGGGCTTCGATCGTCGCCAGCCGTTCGTCGTACTCGCTTCGCAGCAGAGCGAGTGCCGCCTCGAGCTCGTCGACGCGCTGGCTCAAAGTGGCACCTTGTTGATCGGCTTGCTGGGGTATGGGCTCGGCCTCAGCGGCGCCCGCCGTCAAGTAGACGAGAGCGGTCACCGCCAAGGCGACGCCGGTTCTGGATTCCCTCATGGTCCATTCCTCCGTTGGTATTCGGGTATTGGTATCGACTGTAATCCATTCGATGCGGCCACATGAAATTCACGCACCGGTCCTGTAGCCTCATCGACCTGGACAAAAGGGGAGAGAGGACCATTGCAGGGTGCACTTGGCGCGTGGGGTCGAATTCTTCAGGGTTATCGACCCTGCCTTTCCATCGAGATCACCGGCAAATGTCCGCTGTCGTGCCCGGGCTGCTATGCCTACGGCGATGACCACCTCGGCAGCGGAGGTGTGCGACTTGCACAGTTGCGCGACTTCCACGGTCAGGACCTCATCGACGGCGTGATGGGGCTGATCGACGAGCATCAGCCGCTGCACGTTTCGATCATCGGCGGAGAGCCGTTGGTGCGCCACAGGGAGCTTGACGAGATCTTGCCGATGCTCTCGGCGCGCGGTGTCCACACCCACGTGGTCACCAGCGCCGTACGTCGGATTCCGATCGAATGGGCGAGCATCAAGAACTTGTCGATCAGCGTGTCGGTCGACGGCTTGCAGCCGGAGCATGACGAGCGCCGCAAGCCGGCCACCTACGAAAAGATCATCGAGAACATCGCGGGCCACCAGGTCACGGTGCACTGTGTGGTGACCCGCCAGCAGGCTCGTCGCCCCGGCTACCTCGAGGAGTTCGCCCGCCAGTGGTCGGAGATGGAGACGACGCGGCGAATCTGGTTCAGCCTGTATACGCCGCAGGTAGGTGAAGAGTCGCCCGAGCGTCTCTTGCCTGAGGACCGAGAGCTCGTCGTTGCCGAGCTCGGAAAGCTCCACCGCAAGTACGCGAAGCTCGATTTCGGCGATCGGACGTTGAGCGCCTATGCGAAGCCGCCCGGCTCGCCGCGCGATTGCATCTTCGCCCGCACCACCGAGTGCGTGTCGGCGGACCTGAGGTCGCAGGTCACGCCCTGCCAGTTCGGCGGCGACCCGGCCTGTTCCGACTGCGGTTGCATGGCGTCGGCCGCGCTGACGGCAGTGGGTCGCTACAAGATCGCCGGCGTATTGCCGGTAGACTCGCTGTTCAACGCTTCGCTTGCGGTTGGCGATTTCTTTCGCCGTCGGCGCGCGGACGTGACGCCGCAGCCATCCACCGGGGCTCGACTCGCGAAGGAATCGGCTCTGGTCACCGATGCCGCCGACGACATCTGACTCCCGCCCGCGGTCGGAGCGACCTCGCTCGCGGCGCCGGTCATGAGGGATCGCTGCCAAGGTCGCCGCAATCCTCGACAGAGGCGATCCTCCGCGCGCCCGGATGCCGCGCCAGAA
>CALAKE010000576.1 GCA_937922775.1 uncultured bacterium
ACCGTTCTACGTCTTCGAGAAGATCCGAGGTCACTCATGTGCCGATGGTTAGCTTATTCGGGAGCACCCCTGTACCTGGAAGAGCTCATCTTCAAGCCTGAGCATTCGCTGATCGACCAGAGTCTCTCTTCGCGATCGCTGCACACTCCTACGAGTGGAGATGGCTTTGGCATCGGGTGGTACGGTGGCCGCCGCTACCCGGGCCTGTACCGCAGCGTTCAACCCGCATGGAACAATGAAAACCTCCGAGACCTGGCCGCACAGATCGAGGCCCCGATGTTTCTCGCTCACGTGCGCGCGGCGACCCTGGGCTCGATCCAGCGGAGCAACAGCCACCCCTTCCGCTATCGGCAATGGCTGTTCATGCACAACGGCCTGATCGCCGATTTCCCTCGCATCAGGAGAACCCTGATGCTCGCAATACATCCGGATCTCTTTCCCCTCATTCGCGGCTCTGCCGATTCCGAGGTGATGTTCTACCTGGCGCTGACATTCGGACTGATGGAAAACCCAATACCTGCCGTTGCGAGGATGGTGGGATTCGTCGAGCAGGTCGCCGCTGAGGCAGGAGTCGAAGACGTCCTACAGATGACCCTGGGTATCAGTGAGGGAACGCGCATCATCGGAGTCCGCTATTCCACCTGCGGCGAGTCGCGCACCCTCTATCACAGTCGCGGAATCGAAGCCTTGCACGAGCTCCGCCCCGAGGTCGTCCGCTTCTCGGCCGACGCGCGCGCAGTGGTCTCGGAGCCGTTGTCGGAGCTGACCGATTTCTGGGCACAGATTCCGGAGTCGAGCTACGTGGTCGTCGAGCAGGGAGCAGTAGAAGTACACCGATTCTCTCCGCTGCCCCCCAGCTAGCCTCCTGGCTGCTACTCGGGGAGCCACTCAGCCCCGGCCCTCTAGGTCTCTGACGCCTCGATCACCCACGTTTCGCCCTGCCGATACAGAGCGTCGAGATCCGGCGAGCCCTTCTGTTGCGCGGCGTGGATCTGGCCCATCAGAAGATCCTGATAGGTCGGCTTCTTGATGGACCGAAAGACTCCAACCGGCGTGGGGTAATCAGGTGGGCCCATGCGCGACAGGAAATAGGCCAGCGTGGGCTCCGCGGCATTCTCGTCGTGTACGAGGAGATTCTCCTCGCCAACATCCGCAACCGTGACGACCTTGGGCGTGAGACCACCGCAAAGACAGATGCCCTTCTCGAGGTCCTTGCCGAATCGCATCGGCTTGCCATGCTCGAGAAACAGCACGTTGTCGGCACGTGTCTCCTTCTCGCTGATGTGCTTCCAGGCTCCGTCGTTGAAGATGAGGCAGTTCTGGGCGATCTCGATCACGCAGCCGCCCGCGTGCTCGGCCGAGCGACGGATCATCTCCGACATGTGTTTCTGGAACACATCCACGGTGCGGGCGATGAACGTCGCCTCCGCGCCGAGCGCCACGCCGATCGGATTGATCGGCCAGTCGATCGAACCATCAGGGCTCGACTTGGTGCGCTTGCCATGCTCGGAGGTCGGCGAGTACTGCCCCTTGGTGAGCCCGTAGATCTTGTTGTTGAACAGGAGAATGTTGATGTCGACGTTGCGCCGCAGCGCGTGGAGGAAGTGATTACCCCCTATCGAGAGGGCGTCGCCGTCGCCCGTGACCACCCATACCTGCAGGTCAGGTCGAGCACACTTCAGACCGGTCGCCAAGGTCGGCGCACGCCCGTGGATCGAGTGGATGCCGTACGCATTCATGTAGTAGGGGAAACGACTCGAGCAACCGATGCCGGAAATGAAAACGATGTTCTCCCGGGGTACCCCCAGCTCCGGCATGGTCTTCTGGACCTGCGCCAGAACCGCGTAGTCCCCACAACCCGGGCACCAGCGCACCTCTTGATCCGGCACGAAATCCTTTCGTTTCAGCTTGGGAGCCTCGGTGGCGACGGTCATGACAACAACTCCTCGATCTTCTCTTCGATTTCGGTAATCGTAAACGGCTGCCCCTTGAGCTTCGAGAACGAGACCGCATCCACCAGGAACTTGGCCCTGATCAGCAGCGCGAGCTGCCCGAAGTTGAGTTCCGGAATCAGGATCTTCTCGTAGCGAGAGAGTACTTCGCCGAGGTTCTTCGGGAACGGGTTCAGGTGGCGAAGGTGAAGCTGCGCCACCGACTTGCCGAGGTCGACCATCCGCGTCACAGCGCTGTGGATGGCGCCGTAAGAGCTGCCCCATCCCACAACGAGCACCTCGCCCTCTTCGGGTCCATGGACCTCAGCCGGAGGAAGGAAGTCGGCAATCCGTTCGACCTTCTCCGCCCGTAAGCGACACATGAACTCGTGATTCTCGGGATCGTAGCTGACGTTACCGGAGAGATGCTCCTTTTCCAGCCCACCGATGCGGTGCTCGAGACCGGGCGTACCCGGCACGACCCACGGTCGCGCTAAAGTCGCGTCGTCACGCGCGTAGGGCTGGAACCCGTCGGTCTCAGTGAGATGCTCGACCTCTATCGGCTCGAAATCAGAGTAATGGGGGACCCGCCAGGGCTCGGCGCTATTTGCCAGGAATCCCTCGCTGAGCACGATCACCGGCGTTGTGTGTCGGACGGCGATGCGAAATGCCTCAATGGCGGTGTCGAAGCAATCGGCCGAGCTCGAGGGAGAAATGATGGGGATCGGGCTCTCGCCGTTGCGGCCGAAGAAGCACTGCAGCAGATCAGTCTGCTCCGTTTTGGTGGGTAGGCCCGTTGAGGGCCCGCCCCGCTGCACGTTGACAATAACCAGGGGCAACTCGAGCATAATCGCCAATCCGATTGCCTCGCTCTTCAGGCATATGCCCGGGCCACTCGTTCCAGTCAGTGAGAAAGCCCCGCCGAAGGCGGCCCCGATGGCAGAGCCCATCGCGGCGATCTCGTCCTCGGCCTGTACCGTTCGCACGTCGAGGTGGTGGAGCCTCGCCAGCTCGTGCAGGACG
>CALAKE010000577.1 GCA_937922775.1 uncultured bacterium
TGCGGATCAGCGGTATCGGGCAGCAATTCTCCGAGCTCCTGGAAGTCGCTGGCGTCGATACGGTGAAGGAGCTGCGCAACCGCAACGCCGCAAACCTCTATGCTGCGATGGTCAAATCGAACCGCCGGAAGAAAGTTGCCCGGCGAATACCGTCTGTGACGATGCTCGAGGGTTGGATCAAGCAAGCCAAGCGACTGAAGCCGGTCATCACTCACTGACCGACTCCCACCTCGTTCGCGGGCCCTTGCTCGACCCGGCACTCACAGTCCTTGTCCCGGCGCTGGCTGTATCTCGGCGAGCGCCAGGCATAGAATCCGGTAACTGCTGAGTCCGCTGAATCCCTCCTAGTCATCTGTCCCGGTACGAGGAAGGCATTGATGAAACGACTGACTGTCGCCCTGATTGCACTGGCCATCGTGTCACCCTCTCTCACCCCGCCGGCGGCAGGCCAACAACGATCCGCAGCCGAAGACGCGACCGGCCAGCAAGAGCGCTATGACTACTGGAAGTTCAACCGGGAGATGATCAGCCGGGGGCAGCAGGCGATCTTCATGTGCAACGGGTTGTTCACCTCAAATCGCACGCTGGAGCAGGCGTTCGCGCAGGAGCTGGCGTTTCTGCCTGAACCGGTCGGTACACCTGAGGGCGGCGACTATGTCATCGACTGGGATCGCAGGGCAGTGGCGATCGGCGACGACCAGTACGTGCCTACCATGCGGGCGGCGTTTCGCGAGGGCATCGGCTGCATCATCCTGGCGCCCGACCAGACCTTCGATGACCTCGACGGTCTGCCGGAGCTCGAGCTGCCGCCGCTGCAGGGTGATCCAGCCTCGATCGTGTGGCCCGACGGCGACATGACCGGAGAAATCAGCGTGCCGTCCGGTATCGACGCCGCGGCGCTGCAGGCGGCGTCCGACTGGGCCTTCCAGCGTGAGTCGGAATACCAGGACACTCTCAGCCTGCTGATCGTGCACGACGGCCGGATCATCCATGAGCGCTACGCGCCGGGCGTCGACATGCGCACCCGGACGCGCACCTGGTCAACCGCCAAGAGCATCGGGGTAACACTCATCGGCATGCTGGTGGACCAGGGTAGTCTCGATCTCGACGCGCCGCTGCCGTTCGATTGGCTGCCTGAGGCGCGGGGCGACGATCCGCGGCGTTCGATCACCCTACGCCACCTGCTCAACATGTCGAGCGGTTTGGAGGTCATCGACAATTCCGGCCTCGAGTACGCCATCGGCTCAGGCATGTCCTATTGGGCCGGCGCCAGCTCAGTGGCCCACGCTCGCAGCCAGGGCTTGATCCGCGAGCCCGGCACCAATTGGGACTACGAGAACTATGACACGCTGCTGGCGGTGTACGCCATGAAGCTTGTCATCGGTGACGAGAAGGAATATCTGGAGTTTCCGCGCCGCGCCCTGCTCGACAAGATCGGTATGCGCAACACGTTGTTGAGCACGGACCGCTTCGGAGATTTCATCCTGAGTAGCCAGGTATACACCAATGCCCGTGACCTGGCGCGTTTTGGCCTGCTGTACATGAACGGGGGCGTTTGGAACGGCGAGCGCCTGATTTCGGAAGCTTGGATCGACTTCGTGCGCACACCGGCGCCGGCCACTGCCGAGCGCGGCAATATGTACGGTGGCCAGTTCTGGCTGGTGCCCGACAACATCGACTACGTGCCGAAGGACGCCTACTCGACCGCTGGAAATCGTGGCCAGTATGTCGTCATCGTGCCGAGCCACGACTTGGTGATCGTGCGTCGCGGCCTCGATTGGGGGCGCCAGGGCTTCAACCGGTGGGAGATGACGCGCGAAGTCCTGAAGGCGTTCGAGACCACCGAGGCAGGTCACTGAGCGACAGCTCGTCACTCACGCGTTTTCGATCGCAGTTCGCACCCTGGCTCTGTCGCGGCTAGCTCCCGAAGCGCGGAGGCACGCAACCTACTCGATCATCTCCGCCGGCAGCTCACGCTCCACCACTTCGTCGCCGACGATGCTGACGTAGTAGACTTTGGCATCCTCCCGCGTGTGGACGACCCTCTCGACCTCGTTGTCGACAAAATAGATGCCGGCGTCGTTGTCGCAGGCGTACCCGGGCTTCATTTCTCCCGATTTGATCAATGCCTGATAGGTAGGTCGGCGCTGCTCCTCGCCGTCGTAGTGGGGAGAGTGGCTGCCCTTCAAGAATCCCAGGCACTCGATCTTGGTCAGCTCCTTCGGCCGTGAGTCGGTGGTTCCCTCTTCGAACCAGCAAAGCGAGCCGGCGCTGGATCCGCCGAGTACGATGCCCTGGTCCCAGGCCTCATGGAGGACTTCGTCGATTCCCTGCGCCCTCCATATCGCTTGCTGATTCAGGGTGTTGCCCCCCGACACGACGATGCCGTCCATCGAAAGCAGTGCCTCTTCCCCCGATTGCTCCATACGGTAGCTGGCGATAAAGCTCGTCTGCACATGTGGCTCAACGTTCAAGGTGGCGCAGTTCTGGTACCAGCGAATCTGGCCCGACTCACGGTCTGCCGAGGCCGTCGGCAGATAGCAGAGCCGCGGCCGCTCCTTGCCGGTGAGCTCCGCCATGTACTTGATGAAGGTGGTGCCGAAGCCGCCACCGGCGATCAGGATCTTGCGATTGCGATTCTGAAGCCTGAGACCTCCCTCCGGGCCGGCCAAGGACAAGCCGTCCAGACCCAGGCCTCCAGTCTTCAGGCCCACTGTGCCCAACGCGGCTGTAGCCAGGAACTCTCTTCTCTTCATGACCTTTCCCTCCCCTTTTCTCGGTGTTTCCTCAGTCGAGGCTCAACTGCGACGTGACCCGCCAGGACGAAGCTGTGGGACGTCGAGCTCTCACGAGCGTAAAGCCCACTCCATTCCGAGTCCACACTTCGGTGCCGAGATCACTCAGGTTTCCAAGAAGCTATATGATCGCCGTGGCGGCCAGCCTTGTGCCGGCGCGGCGGGCTGCGGCTATCGAGCCGAGCGACGCGTTCCGGGCCTAGCGCTCGATCGGCGGGGTCAGGGCAGCCCCAATCGATCGAGCAGCTCATCGATTCGCGGATCGCTCGGCAACTCGAAGGAATCGAAAGGAGTAACCCTGAGCCAAGGCAAGAAGCTGTCGCGCTCTTCGTAGGCCTTCTTTACCCACTCGAAGGCCTGGTCCGTCTCTCCCCGCGCCCGGTGGATAGCGATGAAGGTCATCGGCTGGACATACTCATGTGCCGCTCTTTGTATCAAGCTTTTGAAGAGGCGATCGGCGACCTGCCTGTCTCCGGAACGGTAATGGACCAGCGCTGCGTTCGAGATGCACACGGCAACGCCACCCGAAAGCTCCACACCCTTGTCGACCGCAGCAATGGCCTCCGCGGTTTTCCCTTTCGCCTGATACTGGAGACCGAGGTGACTGTGTGCAAACCAGTCGTCGGGCTCGATCAAGAGCCATTTCTCGAAGGTCTCGATCGCCTCGTCGTATCGGCGCCCATGCCAAAACTGATGCCCTAGGTGCGAGTTGCTGAAGCCGGAGAGCGGGTCGAGCGCCTGTGCCCTCTTGGTTTCTGCGATGGCCTCGTCCTGACGTCGCATGAGAGTCAGATAGAACGAGTGGCAGATCCGCGCGGACGAGGAGTTTGGGGCCAGCTCGAGTGCTCGTCTAAATTCCCTTCCCGCGGCTGCCCAATCCCAGTCATACATGAGATGGATCGAGCCCAATGACGCGTGCGCTTCGCCGAGAGTCTCGTCGAGCGCGAGGGCCCTCTCGACGGCCTCTCGTGCTCGGGGGTATGCCTTGTGAGGCCGCTGGTTGCCCCAAAAGGCGCTCCACCAATAGCTGTCGGCAAGGCCGGCGTAGGCCTGGGCATGGCTCGGGTCCCTTTCGATCGCCAGCCTGAAGTGCTCCATCGCATCCGTGAAGCGGCTCTTCGTCGTCTTATTCCAGTAGTGCAGGCCTCTCAAGTAGGCTTCCTGAGCCCCGGGGTCGACGCGCCTGGCCCGTGCCAGCAGAGCATCCTCCTGCGGTGTCACCTTGACCTGGATCTCTCTGGCAACGGCTCGCGCCACTTCGCTCTGGAGAGACAGGATGTCACCCAGGTCGCGGTCGTAGCTTTCGGCCCAAAGATGCTGGTCTGTCGCGGCATGGATGAGCTGCGCCGTGATACGGACCCGCTCGCCGGCACGGAGCACAGATCCCTCTACCACTGCGTCGACACTCAACTCGCGTGCAATCTGCGGCAGCGATTTGTCGGTGTCCCGATACCGCATGGCCGAGGTCCGGGAGATGACCTTGAGTGCACCGATCTTGGCGAGATCGGTGATCAGCGCGTCGGTCATACCGTCCGAGAAGTACTCCTGCCCGGCATCGCCCGAGAGATTCTGCAAGGGGAGGACGGCAATGGAGTTGATCTTGCCGGTGTCTGGTCCTGGCTCTGCCTCCGGATGTCTGCCCATTTCGGCAGGTCTCGCGGGCTCGCGTGGGGCCCAGGGTCCTGGAGCTTGCGCGAGCTCAGCACGAGCATCCTCGATCTCGATTCTGGCATCCGCGATATCGTGCAAGCGCCGGGAGGGATCCTTCTCCAAGCATTTCCTGAGCAGATCCCGAATCCTCCCAGGCGCACTCTCCGGCAGCGCATCCCACTCCGGATCTCGCTCGATGAGGGCGGCGAGGATATCGGTGACTGTCTCGCCATCGAACGGCCTACGCCCCGCGAGCATCTCGTACAGCAAGCAGCCAAACGCCCAGATGTCTGCTCGCTTGTCGACCGTCTGCCCCCGTGCCTGCTCAGGGCACATGTATGCCGGTGTGCCGAGAATCACGCCGGGCAAAGTGGCAGCGGCCACTGTCGGGGATTCAGCGATGTCCAGTGAAGCTCCCGCCGCTCCGCCCGCCTCTGCCCCGTCCTCTGCCTCTTCACCCTCCGCCCGGAATACCTTGGCCAGGCCGAAGTCCAGAATCTTCACTCTCCCCTCAGGGGTGATCTTGACGTTGGCGGGCTTCAGGTCCCGGTGGACGACACTCTTCTGGTGCGCGGCCTCCAACGCCTCCGCGATTTGCCTGGCGATTTCATGGGACAGCTCGAGGTCGAGCCGGCCGCGCCGCAGCCTCTCGGACAGCGTTTCGCCCTCCACGAGCTCAAGAACCAGAAACCGGACACCAACTGATTCCTCGAGACCATGGATGGTGGCGATACCGGGATGATTGAGCGAGGCCAGGAGTTGGGCCTCGCGCTCCAGTCGCGACAGCCGCTCTGGATCACCGGCCAGATTCTCCGGTAGCACCTTGATCGCGACATCTCGCTTCAGGATCGTGTCGTGCGCACGGTACACCTCGCCCATGCCGCCGGCCCCCAGCGGCTCGACGATTTGGTAGTGGCCGAGAGTGCGGCCCTGCATCAGGCTCCTTCCCTCTGGACAGTTTCAGGCTCTGCAGCAGAGGTATTCAGTCGCGTGTGTCCGAGAATGGAGCCTATTCGCAGACAACGAGAGGGCTCAAGGGGTAGTGGCTGAGTGTGCCGCCGCATCGCGCTGGGACGACTCCGAGACCGTGCTTCTAGCCCAGGCGCCTCGCTAGCTCGTTGACCACATCTTCAGAGCCGGGGAAGCCTGCGCCGAAGAGGACGCGAGTGAGAACGTTTCCCCCCCGGGAGGCGACGAGCTGGCCATCCGCAACTACATCGAACTGACCGGCCCTGTTGGTTGGCTCGAGGACCTAGTCGACGTCCAGGCGCTCCTTGATGACGGCGGCGAAACTCGCCGCCCTGTCTTTGGAGCGGCCTCAGGTGGAGCAATACTTGATATCGATTCTCATAGTGGCGCAGAGCCTACCACGAAGCCTCTGGACCTTACTCGAGTTGGCCAGAATGACGCTCTGGCCCGGGCAATATCTCGGAGATTGATATCCTGTTTGGAAAGGCTGGGTTTCCGGGACTCGAACTCTGAGAGGTGTGCCGATGCCGATGAGAATCTTTCTCGCCAGTCTCGCGATGGCTCTTCTGACTATCGGTGCTTGCTCGAGCCCACCTGACTCCACGGACCTGCAAGCGCTCACCGAGGGTCTGTGGCACGGCGTCTTGGATGGGGACGACTACCTCCTCGAACTGACCTACGACGGAGGCACCTTCGGCGGCCAGTTCCATCGGCTCGCCGGCGAGAGGCAGATCACGGGGATCTCGGTGGCCGATGTGTCGCTCGACGGTACGGCTATCGAGATCAAACTCGCGGGCTTTCCCCCCTACCAGGGGCAGACCGATCTTTCGGGAGGTCGTATCGACGGCGGTATCCCGATGGTCCCGGCCTACGCGGATTTCAACCTCAGGAAGGTAGATCGCACAGACTGGCCCATGGCGTCGGCCCGGCCGGCCGCGGCGCCCGGGGAGCCGGCATACATTTGGACCCGGCCGGCAGAGCGCGAGGACGGGTGGGTTACCGGGGCACCTGCTGACGTCGGCATCGATTCGAATGCCGTGGAGCAGGCGGTGACCGCGATCCTCGCTGGGGAGGCGGGCAACATGCATTCCTTGCTCCTGGTCCGCGAGGGGACGCTCGTGGTCGAGGAGTACTTCCACGGCTGGGGAGTCGACGATCTGCATGGGTTGGCCTCATGCACAAAGAGCGTCTCGTCGCTGCTGGTGGGTATCGCGATCGACCATGGGTACCTTGATGGCGTCGATCTCCCACTCCTCGACTTCTTTTCGGAGCGAGCCTCCAGCGCCGGCACGGGCTGGGAGAAGATACGCCTCGAGCACCTGTTGACGATGTCGATGGGGCTCGATTGGACCGACCAGGAGGCGGAGCAGTTTGCGCCGCCCGGCGGGGACCGACTCACCGACGTGCTCGCCCGGAACGTCGAACAGGAGCCGGGTACGCACTGGCGCTACGTGAGCCGGGACACGCACCTGCTGTCCAATGTCATTCTCGAGGCGACCGGGAAACACGCGGACGTCTTCGCGGCCGAGTATCTGTTTGCACCGCTCGAGATCAGCACTTGGGATTGGGAGACCAACAAGTACGAGGATCACCCGAGCATGAGTGGGACCTTGGAGATGCACCCGCGCGACATGGCCAAGGTGGGCCAGCTGGTCTTGGGTGAAGGCTCATGGAAGGGGCAACCGGTGGTTTCGCCTGAGTGGGTTCGTGAATCGGCTCGCGTTCACATGTTCCCGCCAGGGTCCGACGGCTACGGCTATCTGTGGTGGCTGTTCGATGAGCCCGCACCGGGAGGTGTAGTGTACGCAAACGGGATCGGCAGCCAGTTCATCGCGGTCGTGCCGGCCCTGGACCTGGTGGTGGTCACCACCGGCGGCAACGAGTTCAATGCCAAGCACATGGCCATTCTCGAGGTTCTGGAACGGAGCCTCATGCCTGGTGTGGGGCCGACCCGCTGATGGGGCTCCCGGCCGGCTTCACTTGCGCGTGCGGACTGGTCCTCTCGGGCGACCGCGAATGTATCGTTGCTCTGCGCCATTGCCGGAGGCACTGATCGCCCAATAGGATTGCCCTACTCACCCATGGAGCCGGAATTGGAGATGCTCGGCGAGACTGTTTCTCATTTTCGCGTCATCGAGAAGATAGGCGAAGGAGGAATGGGGGAGGTCTACCTCGCGCAGGACACATCTCTCAACCGCAAGGCAGCCTTGAAGTTTCTGAGCCTAGAGCTCAGCGAAGACGCCGTAGCGCATGCGAGGCTGCTGCGCGAAGCAAGGAGCGCGGCCGCGCTCGATCATCCCTATATTTGCAGCATCTTCGAGATCGGTGTCCACGATGAGCGGTCTTTCATCGCGATGGAGTATGTCGAGGGCCGGACTCTCAAGGAAAAATTGGGGGACGGCCCTCTGCCACTCGACGAAGCGCTCCGCATCACCAGCGAGATCTCCGAAGCCCTTGAAAAGGCTCACTCGGAAGGCATCGTCCACCGCGACCTCAAACCCTCGAACGTTATGTTGACCACCGATGGCCACGTCAAGGTGCTGGACTTCGGGGTGGCGAAACGGCTCCATCCGAGGAGCCATCAGGGGAGCGAGGACGCGGCCCTGACGACGCTGACACCTGAAGGGGCGCTCATAGGCACGCTAGCCTACATGTCGCCGGAGCAACTGCGGGGCGATGACCTGGACGGCCGGTCCGACATCTTTTCGCTGGGCATCGTCTGTTACGAAATGCTCGCCGGAGTACATCCGTTTCTGCGCTCCGGCGTGGTCGAGACAGCCAGTGCCATTCTCAAGGAAGACCCGCCTCCGCTGGCTCGCTACCGCGAGAATGACTCGGAGCTCTTGCAGCACACGCTTCACAAGATGCTCGCGCGAAGGGTAGGGCGTCGCTATCAATCTGCGCACGAGGTTCACACTGACCTCGCGGGTATTACGGATACCTCCCGGGCCTCGACGGTTGGGTCGAGGGAGAGTGCCGGGCGCGGTGTGAAATGGGCGAGACTCCTGCCGTGGGCGCTCGTACCGGTGGCTGCCCTTGCGGCAGCCGCCGGCACAATCTGGATCATGAGCCAGGGAACGGGCCTGTCGGGCTCGGATCGAGACCTCCATTCCGGTGCGGAATTCATTCTTCCGGCCGGCGGCGAGATTTCCCTGCCTGGAGAGGACCGCATGGCTCATTGGCTTCGCCACGGACTCGCACTGTCGCCCGACGGCCAACTCCTGACGTTCGTCTCAGGCGACATTTCTCCGCAGGAGCGGTGGCGTCCCGCGCGGACCCAGATTTACGTGCGCTCGCTGAACCGGTGGCTGAGTCAAGGCCAGGCCGTGGCCATCCCCGGCACCGTGGACGGCTACCAGCCCATCTTCTCCCCCGACGGGAGAAGTCTTGCATTCGTTCAATGGGACCTTGAGAGCCAGAAGTATCTGTTGAGAAAGATCCGGTGGGATGGTGGAGGGGCCACGACACTGTGCGAAACGAATCTCCCTTTTGGCGCCACCTGGGGTCCACAGGGGATCTTGTTCGCGGAAGAGATGGGAGGGTTATTCCAGGTGTCGAGCTCAGGTGGAGAGCCGCAAGTGATCACCCAGCTCGACAGGGCCGCTCGTGAGGTGAGCCATCGGCTGCCGCACTTCTTGCCCGACGGTGATGGAGTTCTTTACACATCTCTCGTGGAGGATGTGAATCCGAACTGGAGCCGAAGCCGAATTCTCTTGTTGTCTCTTTCGACAGGGGAAAGCAAGCTGCTGATCGAGGGTGGCTCCGATGCCCGGTACGTGGCGAGTGGACACGTCGTCTTCGCACGCGAAGGATCCCTGATGGCCGTGCCTTTCGATCTGGAACAGCGGGAGCTCATCGGACAGCCTTCCCCGATCCTGGAGGGGGTCAACCACTCGATCCACACGGGAGGAGAGTGGTTCGAGGTCGGAGCTGCACAGTTCACGGTGTCGGCGGACGGCCTTCTGGCTTACGCGCCCGGTTCGGTGTTCCCGGAGATCAAATCCGAGGTGGTCTGGGTCGATCGGCAAGGACAGGAGAGTCCCTCCGGAATCGAGTCCCGCCGCTGGGTGCGGGTACGTGTGTCAGCAGACGGTCGCAAGCTGCTGCTGGCGCACTGGTATTTCCCTGGAGGCCTCTGGCTCTACGACCTGGATCGGCAGTTGATGAGCCGGCAGACGTTCTCGGGTCCCACCTCCATCGTTGTTTGGGGGCCCGAGCCGAATTTGTTCACGATGTCTGCCGACCGACAAGGTTTCCTCGTCAAGCAGCTGAACTCGGGACCCGGAGCCTATGAGCGTCGACCGGAAGGATCGGAGGGGCGCTTGGCAGGGGTGGCCAGTAGCTGGAGCTCCGACGGTCGCTGGCTCTCGTTCGTGACTCTCGGCGATATCTGGATGGTCTCCTCTGACGGACTGTCCGAACCTCTGGTGGCCACCCGGTTCACGGAGGAATTCCCCGAGCTCTCGCCTGACGGCCGGTGGCTGGCCTACACATCCGACGCGTCAGGTCAGATGGAGGTTTACGTTCGGTCGCGCGTGCAACAAGGACCAGCGGTTCAGGTCTCCACCCAAGGGGGCCGTGCGCCCGCCTGGTCGCGCGATGGGGCGGAGATCCTGTATCGGCAAGGAACCAGCTTCATGAGCGTGGCCGTTGCCGTCCGCGACTCACAGTTGCAGCCCTCACCGCCGCAGGAGCTCTTCTCGGGCGGGTACATGGAGGCGTGGCCGGTACGCGCCTACGATGTCGCACCCGACGGCCGTTTCTTGCTGATCAAGGAAGATCCCGAGGCCGCCAGATCCGGATTCACCGGGTACTTTCCGAGCCACATCCGCCTCGTGCCCAACTGGTTCCAAGAGATCGAGGCGAAGCTGGCAGGCGCCCGGTAGCTTGGGGGCGAAGGCCAAGGCGGCCGCCATCTCCTCAGGCAGCACCTTGATGGCAACGTCACGATCGAGCCGTATGGGCGCCAGTAGCCTGCCACCGGAGTAGACTGGTCGCTGAAGTTTGCGGACATCCGCCTTCGATTCTTGTCCACGTCTACCGTAGGGGAGGTAAGCATGAGCAACGCCCGGAGCGTCCTGCCAGGATCACGGATCCTCTCGATCGGCTTCATATGCCTGACGATCGTGATCGGTCTCATCGCCCAGAGTGAGACCGCGGCGCTGGCACAGGAGCGGCGTACCAGGTCCTCGAAATACGTCGAAGAGAACAACCAGATTCGCCGCGACAAGTTCGACATCGTCTTGCCGAAGGTCATGCGGGACCGCGGCGTCGACATGTGGATCCATGTCGTGAGGGAGGCGATTCCCGATTCTTTCGGTGCCGATGAGCTGGGCAGCACCTCGGGAGTCTTCGTCTTTACCGACCGCGGTGGCGACAGGATCGAACGGGCGATTCTCGGGCGGCGCTGGGGAGCACACCAGCGAGAGAGGGTGGCAACGGAGTACGAGGACCCGATGGAGAAGCTCGGGGCCTACGACATCATCGGCGAACCGGTTTTCATCCGGGAGCCGGTATCGGGGCCAGAGACGGAGTTCGACTACCGATTCAAGGGCCTCGGAGAGTTTGTGGCTGAGCGCGACCCGCAGGTCATCGCGGTGAACTTCATACGCGAATTGGGGCCGTGGCCGACGTACCAGGAGCACGAAGACGGTCTCTCACATACCGACTACATACTGCTGGCCGAGGAGCTCGGTGAGGAATACGCGAGTCGGCTGATCTCGTCCGAGTGGGTGATCATGGACTACATCCACCACAAGGTCGATAGTGAGATCGCGCTCCTCAAAAAGATGAGGGCCGAGGAGGTCGAGCATGCCAAGGCGGCCTTTGCCGCCGTGGAGCCCGGGGTAACCCCGACTCGTGGCAACGGCCTCACAACCTTCCGCCGGATGCGCACGGGGCAGTCGCAGCGGGGCAGGAGTGCGGGCTGGGAAGGAGCTGTCATCCAGGGGGGCGACATCGTGTCGGCGCCCAGCGTCGGCATGTACGCGTATGTTCTGCGTGATGGCGAAATCGAACCCCCGGCTGAAATCCAGCGGCTCTGGGCGGAGTACTTGAAGGTCGACAGGATCCTTGCCGAGACGATTCGGTCGGGCCTCACGGGGCGCGAGATCGTCGAGGAGTACACGCGCAGATTCAGCGAGGTTGGCATTGTGGTCAAGGATGAGCAGCTACATATGGCCATCCCGAAGAATGACTTCGCCGTCTATTCGGCAGGGTCAGATCCTGAGGCAACCATCATCTCCATGGACGCCCACGGCCACATGAAGGGCGCGCGGCCGGAATCGATCGAGACCTATTTCGGCCCCAGAATCGGCTCGTACGGCCCCGATTGGGCGCTCGACATTCCGCTCCAGCCCAACCACCACTTCGTCATCGAGTACTTCTTCTACATGCCGTCGCCGGCTCCCGAGGGACAGGACCAGTACTTGTTCTGGTGGGATCACGAAGAGGCCATCGCCACCCCCAGCGGAATCGAGTATCTGACGCCGCCGCAGGAGGAGCTGATTCTCATTCGGTAGGCGCTGACGATCCGTCGAATCCGAGACCTGCACGGTGCCTTCGGAATGACCTCTTCCGTGGCCGTCACATGGACTCGACGGTTTCTTGCACGCGTGGTGCCCGCACTGCTGCTGTGTTACCAATTGACTGTGGAAGATATTGTGGAATAAAGTCCACAATATGGAGACCATTCAAGTCGTGATCGACGAGGAGCTGCTTCGAGCTACGGACCGGGCGGCCAAGCGCACCAAGATGAAGCGCTCGGCCCTTGTTCGCGAGGCTCTGCGGCAATACTTGAAGAAGGCCCATTATCAAGAGCTCGAGCGTCGGGACCGTGAGGGCTACGAAGAGCACCCTGACACCGGCGAGATCGTTGCCTGGGAGGGCGTCACGGCGTGGCCAGAGGAATAGCGCGCGGCGAGATTCGCCTCTACCGATTCAACCCGCCGGACAAGTCGCGACCGGTGTTGATACTCACGAGAAGCTCGGCAGTCCCTTACCTTGCGAACGTGACCGTGGCACCGATCACCTCCACGATTCGAGGGGTTCCCTCTGAGGTCATGATCGATGCGGACGATGGCATGAAGGGACCTTGCGCGATCAACCTTCACAACATCATTACCGTGAGGAAGGCGGGCATTGGCCGCCGCTTGGGAGCTCTCGGCGACGACCGCATGCGCGAGGTCTGCGGCGCAATTGCTTTCGCTCTCCACTGCGAAGGCGATTAGCGTCGGGGTAGGGCGACGAGTCGCCCCGGCGTCCACGGGATGCCTGCCCGATCGAGATGTCCCTGAAGCTCAGCGACATCCTCGTCCAGCACATTGTTGATGGCCTCCACCTGTTCGGCGAGGAGCTCGTGGCTGCGTCGAGTCAGTTGCATCTGCTCGGCCGTCGGCCGTGTGGTCGAGGCCCCAATGGCGGAGTAGAGCCGTTGCATCTGGCTGGCCAGGGGAGGTGCGCCGGGTTGCGTTGCCCCAGCGTCGGCGTCATCGCCGAGCATTTCCTCGAGGATCGTTTGCAGGTTTCCTTCGATGTCGTCGAGTGTGGCGCTAAGAGGCTCGGGGATCTCGGGGCGCGTCGCCAGCATCTCGCGCAGCTGGGTGGTCTGGCCTTCGAGCTGGCGGGCCGTGGTCACGACCGCATGCGAAACCTCGATCATCTCATGTAGCGACACCAGCGTGTCGTGCCAGGTAGTCCGATCGGTGGTGCTGATTTCCACTCCCGGGTCGCCCTGGACCCGCAACGCTTTCACCCGCTCCTGCTCCCCCAGCCGCATCCGCACCTGGTAATCGCCGGGCAGTACGTAAGGCCCGCGTGGCCCCCGGTCAGATCCACCCTCGAGGTTGGGCAAGAACGCTGGCGCGTAGCGAAGATCCCAAACCAGGCGGTGAATACCCTCCTGGAGCGCCCCTTCGGGCAACTCCAACCGGCGAAAAGCCTGCCCCTGGCCGTCGAGGATCTCGAACTGGAGGGTTGGAGACATATCGCTTGTCAGTGATGCTTCCGCGCCGGATGCATCACCCGCCACCTCATCCTCTGTTTCGGTTGCGACCCCCGCCGTCTCTGACCCGATCCAATACGTGATGATCGCGCCGCCAGGCGGATTGGTGGCGGTGAAGCGCGAGTGGCCGAGGCTGGAGCGACCGCGGTTGAAGAGGTTCATTTGGG
>CALAKE010000578.1 GCA_937922775.1 uncultured bacterium
GCCTCGATCGGCGGCACGGGTTGCGACATGCCGCCGACCGAGGCCTGTGGCTCGCAGCCTGCCATTCCCGGGAGGGGCGACCCCGCCCTGCCCGAGGAAGGGTTCCTAGACGGGGTTGAGCTGCGGGAACCGATCGAACTCGACCGCTACCTCGAACTGACCATCAGAAGCCATGCTTCTCAGTACCGTCCCTGTGCGGAACTGAGGTGTAAGACCTGTTGGCTCAGGGAATTGGATCGTGCAACGCAGCCCAGTCGGCAACTCCTCGTTGACCTGGGCTCGGAGACCTCCGCGGCTGAGGTCGATGGTCTTGCCCGCGACCATCGCTTCGGAGACTCCGTTCACCTGAACCGCCATATCGAAGGGGATAGCCACGGGGTACCTGGGCCACGTCCGTCGATCGACTTGAGCTGAAAGCATTTCTCTCCTCGCGTTAGCAACCATCTCGTCACGCTCGGAGGACCGCCCCTTTTCCCCCAAACACAAAAGGGCACCGCCGACTTGTCAGGTCGACAGTGCCTCCTCAATTCGCCCTACAGAATCCGAATACTAGCCTAGATCAGCTGGGCTGCATAGGGGCGCCAGGAAGTATTCTCGCTGCCCGGGGCGGGTGTGACCTTTGTGCTGGGCGCCGCATCCTTACCTGTGATCAGTGCAAGTGTCGAGATGCCTGCCGCCCGGCCGGAGGTGGATCCGGCGAGCGATGGCTGGCCGGACTCAGCGAGTGGATGTAAAAATCAAGACAACAGGGTCCCAAAAAACCACCTGCAGCAAAATCGCGCCTTCAACCCCTCTGAAGGCGCGCAAAGACTCGAGAATGCAGGGAACCCTTGATTTCAGGCATTCTGGCTGCTACAATTTTGAACATCAGAATGTCTCGAAGTATCCCCCGTATAAAAACTCCAACGTACTCGACTATACCGAACGCTAGTCGGCTTTCTCCGGAAGGCCGAGGATCAAAGAGGCCAAATGGACCCACTGCAGCCGCGCGAAGATCGACAGGACCGTGCATTCATGACCGGTAGCAACGTGGAAGGGCTTTCCCCAGAGGATGGGGGGGCGGCCATCGACGAGCGCAAGCTCAGTCGTGTACTCGGCGGCATGGATATCGACGAGGATCTCGAGGAAGACCAGGAAGACGACTTCGAGGAAGAGACGGAAGATGTCGAAGACGAGGAGGCCGAGTCCGACGATCTAGAAGAGGGAGACACCGTACTCGCCGCTCCTGAATCGGACGAAGCCGAGACCAGCGAGGCCGAGGTGGCCCCGGCGGAGGTCGAAGAGAAGTTCGCTCCGGGCGTCGAGGACGTGCTCGATCCGGTGAAGGTCTACTTCCGCGAGATGGGCGAAAAGACTCTGCTGGACCGTGAGGGTGAGGTGCGCCTCGCGCGCGCGATGGAAGATGGTCAAATCGGCATCGTGCAGGCGGTCCTGAACTGCCCCTTGGCCTCCGAGTATGTTCTGGATTCCCGCGACAGGCTTCGCGATCAGAGCCTGGCTCTGGGTGACTTCACCGACGGGTTGGAGCTCAAGCTCCGCAAGGGGGCCGACGAGGTCGCCGAGTCGATGAAGTTCATCGGCAAGGTTCTCAGGAAGGTCCAAAAGGAGCGCGACACCCTGAAGAAGACTCGCGCCAAGCTGCGGCGCAAGCTGCGCGAGGAGACCGAGCTGAAAGTCCGGCTCGAGATCATCGAGATTCAGGCACGGATCGCGTCCGAACTCGAAAAGCTCAACCTGACCGAGGACACGCTCGAGGTGATTATCGTCCGGATGCGCCGGCTCGCTGGCGCGTTTGCACGCGAAGCGTACAGTGGCAACGACGCGCGCGTCGTCGGGCTCGAAAAGCAACACCTAGTGACCCGAGTCGAGCTGCAGCGGTACTTGCGAGCGATTGAAGACTCGGAGACCAAGCTCGAGTGGGCGAAGGGTGAGTTGACGACCCGCAACCTGCGGCTCGTGGTTTCCATCGCCAAGAAGTACTCCAACTACGGCTTGCCGCTGCCCGATCTCATTCAGGAAGGGAACATCGGCCTGATGAGGGCTGTCGAGAAGTTCGACTACAAGCGCGGCTTCAAGTTCTCCACCTATGCAACCTGGTGGATCCGGCAGGCGATCACCCGCGGTTTGGCAGACAAAGGCAAGCTCATCCGCGTGCCGGTCCATATGACCGAAACGCAGCGCAAGGTCAAGAAGACCTCGAACGAGCTCTACAAAGAGAAGGGTCGCAAGCCCACCACGAAGGAGATCGCCGAGGCGCTGGAGATGCCGATCGAGACGATCAAGCTGGCCCTCCAGGCGGGTAAGAAGACCGTCTCATTGGACACGCCGATCGGAGACGAAAACGACGGCGAGTCGACCTTGGGGCACTTCATCGCGCGCGACACTCGCGAGTCTCCGGTCGAGACGGTGTTGTCCAAGGACTTGGCGTCGCACACCTCGAAGGTGCTCTCCACGCTGACACCGCGCGAGGAGAAAGTTCTGAAGATGCGCTTCGGCATCACGGAGGACAAGGAGTACACACTCGAGGAGATCGGTGACCTGCTGGGGGTCACGCGTGAACGCATCCGGCAGATCGAGGGCAAAGCTCTGCGGAAGTTGCGCCACCCGTTGCGGCGCAAGAGTCTCGAGGAGCTCATCGCGTCCTAGTCTTGCCAGGTCCGCTAGCTTCCCCCGACGACTTCCGAGCAGGCCGAGGGCATGAGCCCCAGTGCGTGGACCGCGCGCTTGCCCTGCTCCGATTCGGTCTGCTGAAAGGTCGTGCGCGCGCCGGTTTCCATCATGTCCGGGTAGGCGTGTTCCACGAAGTAGAGCCCGCCGGATTCGGTCTCCAGCGTCAAGCGCGCCGCCTCTGCCTCCCTGGACGCAATCTCGTGTGTTCCGGGGGGGACCCTGCAGACGATGAAGGACTTGGTATCGAGCGCCCCGATGATCTCTCCGTTCAGGAAGATCCCGAAGCGAAACGTCGGTGAGTTGGACGTCGCCCGGTAGAGGTAGATCGAGGACATACCGGGAGCGGCGGCAAATGACTTCGCCTCCTTTTCCGCCTCCTTCATCCACGGCCAATCCTTCATCGCACAGCCAGCTAGCGCTGCGACGCAGAGCACGGCCGCCATTCCCCGTACCCATCCCTTCGTAAAGTGCATGACTTCAGTGTCCCCTCGGTGCGAATGCTGGTAGGAGAATCTTTCACTACGGCTCGACAAACGGCAAGTCCGCACTGCGGTGGAATCTCGGAGAATTGGCAGGTGCGCTCGAACTGAGAAGGGGGAGCGACCGCCTTGCCCTGGGATCCAAGCCCTCGCTCATTGACCGGCGGCTGCACTTTGTTCTACGATCCGCGCCCACGACCCAATTGAAAACTGACCTCGGGAAGATACACCCTATCGGTTCCCGTCTGCATCAACAGCTCCCGCTGTTTCCAGTCAACGAGGGAGGGGGAATGCACATGCGTAACAGTCATGGTTTGGTTCTGAGGCAGGAACCTGCTCTGAAGACCGTGGTCGCGCTCTTGGTTGTCGCGTCGTTCGCAATCGCAGGGTGCGCTGGCGATAGCGCGCCGACCAGTGAGGGAGGTGAAGCAGGGCAGGTTGCCGAGGCCGGCGCCGCCCCGCCGATTCCGATCGATCGATCGATCTACGACCATCCAAGTCGTTCACAAGAGGACAGAGACCAGGACGCGGGTCGCATGGCCCTCGAAATCTACGAGTGGCTCGGCATACAGCCCGGCATGACCGTGGCGGACGTGTACCCCGCAGGGGGCTACAACAGTCACCTTTTGTCTCTAGTTGTTGGAGACAGCGGCAAAGTCCACAGCGTCTTCGAGTTCTATGCCGAGAAGGACTTGTTCGAGGGTCGCGTCTACCGCGTGCCGCAAGTGCAGGAGCGGATCGAGCAGGCAGGCATCACGAATGTCGAATTGACTCTGGCCCTCGATGATGTGCCATCCGAGACCATCGACGTCGCGATCGCCGTGCGCAACTACCACGACGTCGAGTGGGTATTTGAGGGCTACTCTCGCGCTGACACTGTGGCCAATTTCTTCCGGATGGTGAAGCCGGGCGGAGTGGTTGGCATTGTTGAAGCCGCCACTGATCGTGAGGGATGGGATCAGGAGACCCATCGATTGAACGAGGCCGTTGTGATCGAGGATTTCACCTCCGCTGGCTTCGAGCTCGTGGATTCCTCGGACTTGCTCCGCAACCCGGCTGACGACCACAGCGCTTCGGGGTTCGACGAAGGTCGCCACACCGTCGATCGCTACTTGCTCAAGTTCCGCAGGCCGGCTGGCTAGTGACCCCCGCCGCGTCCGGCAGCCCTGTAGAATATGGCTCGTGCCCTTAGACATCCCATCCCGCGTTCGCATACGAGACGACGTCCTCTACCAATACCTGCAGGGCGAGACAGTTCTGCTGGATCTGGCGAGCGGCACGTACTACGGCCTCGACAGCGTGGGTACTCGGGTGTGGCAGGGAATCGAGCAGCACGGTCAGCTGAACAAGGTGCGCGAGGCGATTCTGAACGAGTATGACGTCAGCGAGCAACAATGCGATGCTGATCTGGTGGACATCGTTGCCGATCTCATCAACAAGGGCCTACTGGAAAGCGTAGGGACGGACGACGAAACGACCTGATCTGGATCGATTCGTGCAGAGCTCTCCGCCACAATTCGAAAAGGACAGCTTCCTGTTGGGCGCCCGGAATCTCGCACTTGCAGCTGAGCTGAAGAAACTGCTGCGGGCTTTCCGGGATCGAGGCATCGACTGCGCCCCTTTGCGGGGCATCGCGCTTTCCGAGCGCCTCCATGGCGGATTCGCCACCCGACCCATGGGTGACATTGATCTCCTTGTCAGGCATCGAGACCTCCCCATCGTGCGTGTCCTTCACCAGGATCGCGGGTACCGTGAAATTGACCGTCGCCCGGGCTTCTCTGATGCCTTCTCCAACACCCTGAAGTTCTTTCGGGAGGACGATTTTCACATCATCGTCGAGCCGCACTGGAGCATCGGTTATCCGCCGTTTCTGGACGCGATCGACATGGAAGCCGTCTGGGACCGATGTGTCGCCGCCCGTGTCGTAGGAGAATCCACGCTTACCCTGTCGACCGAGGACTTGCTCGTACATCTGGCTCTGCACCTGGCCCATCGCGACAACGCGCCGCGTATCTGGCTCGAGGAGCTGCGGGAGCTCGTCGAGCAGGAAGCAGGAACGATCGACTGGGATCTCCTGGTATTGGCGTGCAATCAAGCAGGATTCGGACCGCTAGTGGCCCGTGTGTTTTCGAAAGTTGTATCGGAGCTCTCGGCCGGGATTCCCTCGAGTGTCATCGATGGGCTTGCTGCAAGCGGAGAGGAGCAGAGACGCTCATTTGCCCGTCGGCTTGCCGAAAGTGCGCGTTTTCGCGAGAGGGAAGGCGTGGCTCAGCTCTTCGCGCTTCGCGGCGTCCGACAGCGGCTGCGGTATCTGCGGATGCTCCTCTTCCCGACCGCCGAGTTCATGATGCTGGAGTATGGTCTGGAGAGTCGGGCACAGCTTGCCTCCGCATATCTGGCCCGTTTCGTTCGCTTCGGCTGGGAGGGATTCCGGGGAGTCGCCCGCCTGCTGGCGAGGCCAGAACCCAATAGCCGCTGACCTGATCGAGAAAGCCGTCGAGTCCGGCGACGCCGATTTCTTCCTTCACCTCCGCGGGTGACTTGAACAGGTGGATGTAGCAGAGCTTTGAGGGATCCCCAACAGGGGAAACGTATCGGCTCATGCGATCCCCGGGCTCGAAGTGCCTGGGTCGGCCGAGGAGCTTCTTGCTGATCCTGAAAATCGCACCCTGCAGCGCAATCCTCGATGCGTACGTGGGCCTCCTCAGGAGTGCCGACAGGAAGATGCTGCCGCCCGGAGCGAGCAGTGCTGCCGCCCTCGAGAGGGTCTCGATCCTCATGCGCCTAGTTGGAATCAGGGAGTAGACACCCTCGCTGAAGAAGACATAGTCGAACTCGCCGACTCCATCGTCGAGATCCGTAACATCCAGGACACGGAACTCGACCCGAAGATCATCGGGGATTGTTTGGCAGGTTGCCTTCTCGATCATTCCTGGAGCGACATCGATGGCGAGCACATCGTATCCCCGAGACGCAAATGCGA
>CALAKE010000579.1 GCA_937922775.1 uncultured bacterium
GTTTGTGCAGGCAACGGCCGAGAGAGCCGAAGGCCAGCGTCAGGTCCTCCAGCTCGAGGCTTGCCACCTGGCCGATGCGCCGCAGGTTGAGCTCGTGCAGCACGGTGAGGACGTCGCGGGTGGCGGCCGGGATCTTGACCACCGGTAGCGGCGCCAGAAACGCCGCCTCGTAGCCCTGGAAGATGTCCTGTAGCTGGGTGGGCACGAGGATGTCGGCGGCGATGCGGGAAACCAGCTTGTTGGAAGCCAGCCCGGCGGTGGACTGTAGCCGTAGCCGGTCGAAAAGCTCCTTTTGCAACCGCCCGGTGACGTCCTTGGCCTCGCCGAACAGCCGCCGCGTGCCGGTCAGGTCGATGGCGGCGGCGCCACCGATGCCCACCCCGCCCGAGGTGCCGCTGGCCACGTTCGGCTCCACCAGCGGCGAGTACTGCGACAGCACCGCGTCGAAGGCCTCGCCGGCACGACGATACAGCCGCCGGTTCGGGTTCAGCACCACCAGGTCGCGGCAGCGCCGCAGCGCCAGGGGCAGGAACATCCCCACCTCGACGCCTTCCTTGCGGGCTTCCTCCGACACCGCCATCACCTGCGGCCGCGCCCCGCCGACCGGCGCGATCGCCACCGGCCGCTCCCTGAGCCGCGCATCCATCACCCTTTCGACCGCCACCGGAAAGGCCGGGATGTCGAGATGAAGGATGGTGCGGTTCATGCTAACGAGCCCCCCTCCCGGCGCGCGTTTTGTATCCACAAGCCTCACCGCGCGCTCGCGACGGAGCACGGCGAGAAACACAGGCCGTTCCCGCCCATTGGCCAGGGTACGACCTCCGCATGCATCGGGCAACAATGGACAAAAGTATACGAAAACTAAGCGAAAATCAAGAAGAAACAATAAATTAGTTGAAAGATGGCACCACGTGGCCGTCATACAAAGAAGAGATTGGAAGAGAGGAATTGCGGGTCGGGGGACCGACGGGGTTACTGAGCACCCCGTGCAATCTGGGCTGTCAAAGCTGTGGGAGGCAAAATTGACCCTCAAGGGTCCCACCTCGGCCCAACGAGAGGCCGAAGTGCCCTCGACCGAATCGGCGACTCTGTCGCCAGTCCCGGGGGGCGCCGGAAACAAGCAGGCTCGGGCCGAATCGCCGAGTCCGATCGTCATGCCAGACGAGGTTGCCGCGATTATCGATCGCGGAGCTGAAGCATGGAAACCCTTCCTGAAACGCCATTCCCCCTTCATCCTCAGTTGTATCAGGCGTTTCGCGCGCGACTATGACGAACGAATGGAAATCTACGTTCACGTCTGCCGCCGCTTGCAAGCTGATGATTGCCGACGCATCCGTCAATTCAGGGGCCGAGGCGCCGGAGGGAACTGCAAGTTCAGCACGTGGCTCGCGGCAGTCACCTTCAACATGGCCAGAGAGTGGATTCGTTCGACCCGAGGCAGGAAGAGAATGTTCCGGGCCGTTCGGGACCTCGACCGCATCGATCGTCTGATCTTCCGCTACTACTTCTGGGAGGGATACGGTGTCTCCGAGATTGCGTCGTGCCTACGGACCAAGCACTTCGAGGTGCTCTCGACCGCACAGGTAATGGATCGGTTGGCTGCGGCCGAGCGCCGCCTCAGCAGTGACCATAGATGGAGACTTCTCACCGGCTTATTGAGATCTTCCCCTCCCATGTCGATAGACCGCCCTCGCGCACTCGTGCGTGAGGATGTGCCTTTCGAGCTCCCCGACGATCGGTCCGATCCCGAGGCCCACGCGAATCGTGCCGTGGCTCAAGCTGCGCTGCAAAGCTTGCTCGAGAGTCTCCCTGAGCAGGAGCGCCTGGCTCTGCAGCTCAAGTTCGGACGTGGTCTCTCTGCTAGGGCGGTAGCGCAGGCCCTGGGAGTTCGCAACTACAAGCGGATATATGAAATCCAAGGCCGCGCCCTTGGGCGCCTCGCGGCTGGGTTGAAAGAACAGGGAGTCGATCTGGAAGACTTCGGTGCTGCCTGGCAATCAATGGACCTTTTTCGATGATATGGCGAGATAGACCTTCGACTCCGTGCCCATCGCGAGACGGGCTCGCGACCTCGTATCTGAGCGAACCCGATCGATACGAGAGTCACCGGCATCATTGCAGAGCCTGCTCTCGGGTCTGGGCGGAGGTTCAACAGGTCGCTAGTCAGCTGGCCGACACCTACTCCAGGGATCCACGAGACTGCGAAGCGAGGGATGGGAAGTGTCCGGATGTTGCCGCTTGGGCCGCCTTGGCTGACGGGCGAGTCCCGGATTGGGCTCGTGTGGCCCTCGTTGCGCACATGGCCGAGTGCGACGATTGCTCGACTCTGTGGAGCTACATGGTCGATGTCGAGGAGCCTGAAGATGAGGACATGCGTCAGGCGGTTGAGTCGGAAAGGCCATCAGCGGGTGAGCACGATCACCCGTCGAGAACGACGCGCCTGCTGATTGCCGCGGCGGGTCTGGCGACCCTCATGGTCTATGTGATTTCTCCTCCGCCTGCCATTGAAGGTGGAGGGGCAGAGAGATGGCGAGGCCCAGTGCCGCATTTGGACTCCGAGGTGCGGGGGTCGATCGAGGCAGACCGACCGTTCATCCAGTGGCGACCTTGGCCAGGAGCCGACAGCTTCCGGTTGCGGGTCTGGGACCTCGAAGGGAATCTGCTCATCGACCACTATCTTGAAGGCTCGTCCCTCGCCTGGCACCTCAGTATCGACGCCCCGATTTCCGGCACCCTCTACTGGTTGGTTGAGGCCGTTCAGAATGGGCGCGTTGTTGCCGCGGGGGAGATCGGAGTGATCACGATCCCAAACAGCGATGTCCAAAGGTCCCCTAATCCTCAATGAGATCCCATCCGGGGGGAAACATTGGTCTTCCCACGAACAGGGCGTCGTTGATCCTGTTCGTGGGGCTCCTTGTCACCGTTTGTCTGTCCACGGATGGCGGGAGCGGACCTCCAGGAGCCCCGCTGGGCCCGCCGACTTCCGCTCCGCCCGTCGATTCGCGGGACTCCTCGCGCCTAATTCACTTGGCACTCAAGCGTG
>CALAKE010000580.1 GCA_937922775.1 uncultured bacterium
CGAAATCGATCACGTTGTGCTGAACGTATCCGAGCCCGTCCTTTTCTCCGCTCTCGTCGTCGTCAATCCACATGTCGAGCGTGTTGACGCTGTCGGAGTCGTTGTGATTCATCCAAGCGGTGAACACACGGTAGCCGCGTAGCTCACGGCGGTCTTCATGCGGGAAGATGTCGTTCGGGTCGTCCTTCCGTACTCCCTGGAAGTCGAACGGGCCGATGGGCGAACCCGGGAGACCCTTGCTGGCCACTACCTGAATCTTTCCATCTGAGCGAATCGGTACCGTCTCCAGTACCTCATTGATGTAGGCCTCACTGAGCCCTGTTCGGTGCCCGTCGTCCCAGCGAACCTCCGCTTCGCGGTCCAGCTGATACTCACCTGTCCAGTGCACCAAGTAGTTCTGTGGGACGTGGTACCCGAAGGCGTGAAAGAACTTCGTTCCGATGACCTCCGTCGAAGTGGCCATCTGCGGCCAGTTCAGAGGGTCGAATTTGATGAAGTAGAGATCGCCCCGCGCGTCGACGATTCTGAAGCCGGGGGTTATCCCCGCCGTCTTGGCACCGACGATGATCCAAGGCGACGACATATCGGGGCCGTCGAGCTGATTCGGCCCGCGCACCAGCTCTGGCACCGTCATGACCCGCTGGCTCATCCGATTCTCGAACCACGAGGAGTTGGGGACCTCGCCCAGGGTGTTGACGTTCGCCGCCTGGATTGAGCCTCCCTCTGGTGATGTGAAGGTCTTCTGAAGAAGATCGATGGCCTTGCTGAGCTCCTGCTCGGCAGGCTCCGCGAAGAGCAGCAAGCGATCGGGGTCTGTCCGGAGTGGGTCGTCGGCTCTGAACTTGGGGAATTGAACCGATGCCGGCGCCGTGCTGCTTTGTGGCTTGGCGGGCGCGGCGACGCCAATCGATGTCATGAGCAGGATCAGTACAGCAACGGTGATCGCCGTACGCCGGCCGGCGCGGGCTTGCTTCCTCATCTCGCTGGTTCTCTTGCGTGTGGAGAGCATCTCTCGGCCTCCTAGAACGACGGCCCGAAGGCGAAATAGAGCATCGCACCTTCCTCGCTCCAGCCAGCATCGAGGCGGAACGAGACGCGGCGGAAGTTCTTGACGCGAAGTCCAAGACCATATGTGCTTCTCAAGTCCCTGATGCTGAACTCCTGGCGGTGTGGGTACGCCTTTCCCGCGTCATAAAACGCCGCTAGCTCGAGGCCGGCCGTTGCCTCCCACCGGTACTCCGCCGACAGGTAGACGAGGTTCGTGTCGCGGAAGCGGTAGGTCCGGAAGCCTCTCAGCGTCTGGCTACCACCGATCCATTCCATCAGGTAGAAGGGTACCGTCGTCCCTTCTTTCCCGAGGTCTCCGGTGGTGTAGATGCGAAATGCGAAGATCCGCTGCCGGGATCCGAGGGGAATGTGGCCTCGCGCGTCAGCCGAGTAGCGGCTGAAATCGAAGCGGTCGCCGTCAAGCTGCGAATAGTACGCGTACCTCAGGCCAATCTCTGCCACCGGTCGATTCGGATCTCCCTTCCAAGAGAGGAACAAAGCGGAGTCGAGATGAAGAAACTCCGCCGGCTCACTGATTCCGGGCGCCGTCTCCTCATCGAACACGTCAACGGTGTCGGGCAATCTGTCGTCGTTGCCGCGCCCGACCTCATTTGCCTGGTAGCCTCCGCGGACCTCGATCGCAAGGTAGCGGGTGAACTGGTAGCCGCCGACGAGATCGAACTTGCTCTCCTTCAGGGAATAATCCGAGCGGTCCTCCTGCAGCGAATCACTGCTGAGGCCGTAGTAGTTCTCGCGTGGGAAATTGCGGTACATCAGGTCGGTGTACAGGAATACGTCGCGAGGTTCCTGTATGCGGTCGTCGAAGTGAAAAGGTGCGCCCAGGAAGGCGTCGCCAAGGAAATTATGTGGCGCAGAGTGCTCGAACATGCCGAACTGGGCGATATAGGCTTGGAAGCCCGTAATCGAGACCGCGCCCGAAATCTGAAATCGCAACGGGGTCCTACCGATATTGGGGCGCGAGTACTGCACCGCGGGGGTCAGTCGCGAACCGGGGCTGAGTTGGCCCAATCCGAAGCGGAAGTGCTCGATCTGAACCGTGGTGAATGTCTCCATTCCGCGGTTCTCGATCGTCGCGAGAATCTGCCCCACTTTGCTCGGACTGGAAGGTTCGAGATCTGCGAGCCGCTCGCGTCTCTGGTCGAGCAGTTCCTCCTCTCGGGACTTCTCGGAGGATTGCCCCTGGGCCGCGTCCGCCTCCTGTGGCTCGGTCGCCTGAGATTCAGCCACAGAGGTCGGTGCGATGGTCGGGACCTGGAGCGGATCCTGCCCGCCGACCCCCGCAGCCAGAAAGAAGAGGAAAAGAGCCTGCGCGGTAAGGCACATAGGCGCTTGCCTTCGCTGGGCCAGATGGGACTCTCTGGCGGGCCTTCAACAATCCGACCTGGCGATTTAGCTGGAATTTGCCGGTAAACATGACACAAGAGTCGCATTTCCTCCAGGGCCATATTGCCAATCAGTCGCTGGGGATACTGATGTCGCCGACGGGTCCCAGGAGCGTGCCCGATCGAGCCCAGGGTCGGCACTGGAGAAAACTCTGATCTCATGCTATAGCTGCCCTACGGCCTCACTAACTGAACAGCGCGGAGGGCAACATATGAGTCAGAGACTCAGTGTCGTTGCTGTCTTTGCCTTCGTGTTGCCTCTTGCGAACCATGCGCCGCCGGCCGAGCTCAAGCCTCACACGCTCGAGGCGTTCCTCAGCTATGCCACGGCAACGGAGGCACGCTTCCTCGCGGAAGCCACTGCGGACGACTCCTTTCTCTATATCGATCACCTTGCGGGAAGAGAGCGGGAAGAAGCGCTCGCCTCCCTCACTCGTGGCGAGGTTCTGATGGAGCGTCTGAAGACCAAGGCGGCGGATGGCTCGGAAATCAAGATCAAGGACGGACTGATCCACCATTGGGTGGGCACGGTGTTCATCCCCGGGGCGACTCTCGAGGATACGCTGGCATTGTTGCAGGACTACAACCGGCACGCGGAGATCTACGCTCCTCAGGTGGAGCAGGCCCGCATTGTCGACCGGGACGGTGACAACTTCACGGTCTTCTATCGCTTCCGAAAGAAGAAGATTCTCACAGCCGTCCACAAAACGACTCACGACGCCAACTACTACCGTCGAGGACCCACGCACGCCTACTCGATCTCCAAGTCGACGGACATTCGTGAGGTGCAGAACCCAGGAGAGCCCGACGAGAGAGAGTTGCCTGAAGACAACAACCGCGGGCTGCTGTGGGCCATCAACTCCTACTGGAAGTTGCTCGAGGTGGATGGCGGCACGTTCGTGGAGTCCGAGTCGGTCTCGCTCACTCGCAGCATCCCGATACTCGCCGTACCCATCGTCCGGCCTTTTGTCACCGGTGTGCCGCGGGAGCTCCTCGCCTTTACGCTCGAGATCACTCGAGATCAGCTCGCTCAGTTCGACGATCCGGAGGGGTCCCAAGAACCTCTGCCAGTGGAACCGACCCTACCCTCATCTGGCGAAAGCAGTGGCGGGACGATGCAGTGATCGGTACGTCGATCGGTTCGTACGAGGTCCTGTCGGCGCTCGGCTCCGGTGGAATGGGCGACGTTTATCGGGCCAGGGACACCAAGCTGAACAGAGAAGTTGCGCTCAAGTTTCTGCCTGATGAGCTTCTCTCTGACGACAGCCTCCTGGCCCGGTTCGATCGTGAGGCGAAGCTTCTCGCCACGCTCAATCACCCGAATATTGCCACGATCCACAGCATCGAAGAGCACGACGGCAAGCCCTTCCTCGTACTCGAGCTGGTCGAGGGCGAATCCGTTCACGAGCGGCTGCTGAAGGGCAGGCCGCTGGTCCGGGAAACGCTGGAGATCTGTCGCCAGGTTGCCTCCGGGTTGGAAGCGGCCCACAAGAAGGGCATCGTGCACCGTGACCTTAAGCCCGCCAACGTGATGGTCACCCCGGAGGGCCGGGCGAAGGTACTCGACTTCGGTATCGCCAAGCCGACCAAGTATGGGCAGGCGGCCCACGATCTGTCGGAGGCCCCTGACGCCACGGCGATTACAGCCACCGACACGCTGGTAGGTACCGGGCCTTACATGAGTCCGGAGCAGATCCGCGACAAGCCGCTGGACCGGCGCACCGATGTTTGGTCGTTCGGTTGCCTGATGTTCGAGATGTTGTCGGGCAAGCGAGCATTTCAGCGGGATACGCTCGCGGACACGCTGTCGGCCATCCTCGAGCGGGACCCCGACTGGGACTTGCTTCCCCAGAAGACTCCCGTCTCCGTCAGGCTCTTGCTGCGGCGCTGCCTGGCGAAGGAGCCGACTCAGCGGCTCCAGCACATCGGTGACGCCAGAATCGAGATCAGCGATGTCATTACCGGGCCTGTGGACGGACTGACAGGTCGCCCGGAGCCGGCGCCGGCAATGCCGCGTTGGCAGGTGGCAGCCGGACTCGCGTCAGCGATTGCGGCAGGGCTGATCGTGGGTGCCCTGGCAACCTGGGCCATGCGCCCGACGATAGAACGCCCCTCGGTCAATAAGTTCCCGATTCCGATCCCCGCCTTCCAGATGCTCGGCGTTGGCGGCGCCGCCAGCATGGCCCTTTCGCCGGACGGTCAACGATTGGTGTATGTAGCCCGGCGTGGCAGCAGCCAACGTCTATTTCTGCGCGAGCTCGATCAATTCGAGCCGGTACCGATCGATGGTTCGGAGGGCGCCGAGTCTCCCTTCTTCTCTCCAGACGGTGAGTGGGTCGGCTTTTTCGCCGACGGTGGACTTTGGAAGATCGGAGTCGTCGGCGGAGAACCCGTGCCTCTCTGCTCGGTATCCGCGCCGCGTGGCGCATCCTGGGGAGTCGATGACTTCATCTACTTTTCGACAGCTTCAGCCGGCATCTCCCGGGTGCCGTCCACGGGTGGTAATCCGGAAGAACTGACCCAACCCGACTCATCCCAAGGGGAGATCAGCCACAGGTGGCCCCAGATGCTGCCCGGAGGTGATGCGGTTATCTTCACGATTTGGGTCGGCGCCGACTCAGATAGCACCACGATAGGAGCCTTTTCGCCTAGCAATGGGCAAGTGACCCCCCTGGTCGACAACGCGAGCTATGGCCGATTTGCCTCCTCGGGCCATCTGGTGTTCGAGCGCGACGAGGGATTGTGGGCCGCGCCGTTCGATGCCGGAGGGCTTACGGTGGGCGACGCTGTCCCGATGCTCGACGATGTTCTCACCGATTCCGCTGTGGGGGTTCCTTACTTTGCCCTCTCGGAAAACGGAACGATCGTCTATGCCCCCGGGGGGGTTCTCCAGCCCGGCCCCGCGCTTGCCTGGGTAGATCTGGAGGGGGCTGTTGAGCCTCTGCCATTGCCTTCACGAGTGTTCGCATACCCGAGGGTTTCGCCGGACGGCCGCAAGCTGGCCGTGACGATCGTCGACGGCGAACTGAGCAACATCTACTTGTCGGACCTGGAACGGGGTGGGGGATTCAACGCTCTCACCTTTGAGGGGAATAATTCCATTCCGGTGTGGTCTCCTGACTCCTCTCAGCTGGCGTTCGCCTCGTATCGATCGGAGCAGTGGGGATTGTTCATGAGGCCCGCTGATCTGAGCGGGCCACCGCGGGAGCTCATCACCGGGGACTCCATCAAGATACCGTCCTCATTCTCGAGCGACGGCAACAGCCTGGCCTACGCGGAGTGGGACCCCGAGGGGACGCCCGACATCAGGCTCCTCACGATAGGGTCATCCTCCACACAGGAGTCCTTTCTCAGTACCCCTAACGACGAGTACGAGGCCATGTTCTCGCCCGACGATCAGTGGGTAATCTACGTGTCGAACCAAACAGGTCAGCGAGAGGTCTACATGCGGGGAATGGGCTCCGCGGGAGGCACCTACCAGATCTCAACTGACGGGGGCACGGAGCCGGAGTGGTCGGTAGGCGGCGACGAAATCTACTTCCGAAGTGGCGATCGCGTCATGGCAGTCTCAGTTCCGAGGCCGCCGCGATTCGTGGCGGGCACTCCACGGCTGCTGTTCGATGGGCCGTATGACTCCGAGGCGTTCTTTGCTGCCAACTACGACTTCGACCCTCATGGGAACCGCTTCCTCGTAGTCAGCAATGCGCAACTCGTGCCGACAAGAGAGCTTCGGGTGGTACTGAACTGGTTCGAAGAGCTACAGGACCGCGCTCGTACTGAGCAGTAGCTCGCCGCCCGGGCCGCAGCCCCGCCCATTCAGAGCCACGAGTGCCCCTTTCCGACGGTCAGGCTGCTGCCGCAGTGCTGCGCAGGAGATCTTCGATTCCGGCGATGACCTGGCGGCGGGCGGCCGAGCAAGCGTTGTCCTCGGCGTTGTTCTCGAAGCTGTGGGTCTCGATGACCTCTTCCTTCGCAGGCGGCTTGTGTAGCTCCTCCGTCTGCATCCTCATCCAAATCCGTTCCTGCACTACCGAATCTCCGTCACTCGAGAATCGTGTAAATCGCATTGTCGGCTCCCAGGGGTTTTTTCGCTCCATTGCTTCAGCCTAACTAGAGCCCATATTGCGGCGTTTAGATCTAAAAGTCCTGAACTACATCCAAAGGAGTCCTGAAGATGGACTCTCGGAGCCCCAGAACCTACCCGCTGCTCGGGAATTCGCCGTGATTCGGGCGGGGCCCTACCACGAGATCGTGAACATGGCGCCTTTCTGCCTCCGTGTGAGGACCGGCGCCACCGACCAGGTGAATCGGGAGCCGGCCACCCCGCTACCCGAGTAGATGATCTCTTCCGGTTTGGGGGACGCGAGGATGGCTCCAAGAGCGGCCCCGCCACCGATCATTCCCAGGAAGCCAGCCGCGAATGTTCCTTCATCGCACGTGTCATAGCAGGCGAAGAGCAGGCCAATCCCACCCACTAGTCCGGCACCCGCCCCGATAAAGCCGGCAGTTACCTTCGACATACCTCTTTTCGGCAACCGCACCTCGGATACTCGTCCCTCGGGAATCTCGATCGTGGGTCGGTTGCCGTCTCGCCCGATAGGGAGGCGTGTCGTCCCCTGGGGGAGATTCTCGACCTTGATGACGATGGCGGATTCACTCAGGCTCACGAGCCTTGCTTCAATCCGCTCGTAAGCGCCATTGCCCTCGAAATCGAAGGTAACCAGAATCTTGTCTCCTTCCTCCAATTCCTCAACGCGCTCGAGGGCGGCGAACGAGGTGGTGACCTGCTGCGCGTTCGCAGCGGCAGGCAGAAGCAAAATTGCCAGCGGAATTACCAGGAAGAGCATCTTTGCTCTCATTGCGCCGGTCCTTTCTCCTACAACAGTTTTCGGCTGCCCCGCCGTATGGTCGCCGATCATGCGAGATCCAGACCCTAAAGTCCTGAAGGGCCACTGAAGAGATCCACAAGATGAAGGTAAAGGTGTTAGGAACATATGAGGGGCCGAGCTGATGTCGGCCCTGCCGCGGTAGGGCGGCAGCGAGATGGCCCTGACGCGATGGGCCTGGGTTGATGGCATCCGGAAGCCTGTTTAGGATGGGAGCCACCGCAGGGAGAGCCAAAACGCTGCGAGCCTGTCGGCGCGCTGCAGGGATTGGCCAAGGGTGTTCCGAAGCCCGTCGGACCACTGTCGGCGGGGGGAATGTCGTGAGGAGCGACCCAGTCCGCTGCTGAGTCGGCGGTCGCCCGGACGGATCGGGCACAGAGAGAAACCATATGCCGGATCCTTCAGAGAGTCTCGGCCCTGCACCCGGGAGTCCTGACTCGTCCGGCCCGCGCGTGGTCGCATTCGGTACCTTTCGCGTTGACCTGATTCGCGGCGCGGTTATGCGCGACGACGAGTTACTCGATCTGCCGCCCAGAGCCCTGGGTGTTCTGCGTTGCCTTCTCGAGCAGCCCGGCGAAATCGTGAGCAAACAAGATCTCCTGGACGCGGTTTGGCAGGGCTCGTTCGTGTCCGATGCGTCTCTGACTGAAGCCGTAGCCGTGCTGCGCGGCGCGTTGGGTGATGACCCGCAGCATCCGACCTATATCCAGACGGTCCACCGTCGCGGCTACCGGTTCGTTGCGCCGGTGCTCTCGGTGGCTGCTGCTGATGATCAAGAGTCGCCAGATACCGGCAGCGGTCGTCCTGAGAGCCCGGAAGGTGGGGCTGTTGTTGGCCTGCCCGACGGATCGTTCATCGCCACGGATAGTTCGCGGCGATCCGGCGTGCTTCGTAGCTTTCCCATTCTCGCCGCGGCCGCTGTCCTCATCTTGGGGGTGCTGGCAGTACTGCTCGCCATGTGGCTGGGCTCCGGCGAAGAGAGCGCTGTCGTGAGCCCCGAGTCCAACTGGAGTCTGACGCGGCTCACGAGCAACGATGGTCTGGTCGTCACACCCTCATGGTCACCCGACGGGCGATGGATCGCCTATGCCCTCGACGAGGGGGGCGAGATGGACATCTACAGGACACCCGTCGTGGGGGGGCCCAGGGTCAGGCTCACGTCGTCGGAGCTCAGGGAGAGCGGACCGGTATGGTCCCCGGATGGCCAGACCATTGCCTACTCGACAGATTCGGGGCGCGGTGGAATCTTCCTGCTCCCGTTCGAGGGAGGGAATCCGGTCAACCTCAGTCCCTTCGGATCTCATCCTCGATGGTCGCCGGACGGCCAGACGATCGCCTTCGACTGGCGTGGCAGCGTCTACCTGATTCAGGCATCAGGCGGCGGGGCACTCCTTCTGGTCGGTGGTACCAGTGGAGTGCCCAGGCCGACTTGGACAGCGGATGGAGCCAGCTTGTATTTCTGGAGCCGCATGGCGGCCGACGTCCAGATGGTGTTCTCATCGGGGGGCACGCCCTACTCGCTGGGGCTCGTTCCTCCCGGCGAGGAAGTGGGCGGGCTCGCCTGCTCCCCGGAAGGGGACTACCTGGTGGTCAGTCGCGGTCCGTACGGTGGCTACAAAAGCCTCTGGATCGTACCGCTCGATCCCGAGACGGGAAGGCCATCGGGGGAGGCTAGCCAGCTCACGCTCCCGATTACCGATGATTCTGACCCCAGCATCTCGCTGGATGGGTCCAGAATCGCCTTCACGGCGCGCCAGTTCAATCGCCATCTTTTCGGATTGCCCATTGATTCGAGCAGCGGGATGCCCGTGGGTGACGCGGAGCAGCTCACCGTTGACGCGGAACAGAACTACTATCCTGACTTCTCCCCGGATTTCTCCAGCATCGTCTGGACGGCCCACCACGGCGATCAGGGGCTTCTCTATCGCCAGCGACTGGAGGATCGTGTCGAGACCAAGGTGACGAACGAGTGGGAGAGGACCACGCGAGAGATCGGCGCGAGCTTCTCACCGGACGGAGAGAGGATCACGTACGCGTCTACGTTGGACGGCGCATACGAGCTGTGGCAGATCCCTTGCGAAGGCTGTGTGCCCCTGAAATTGACCAACTCGGTGAACGGGGCACGGGACGCGCTCACGTCGTGGTCGCCAACAGGTGACAAGATTGCCTTCTACTCGAACCGGGGTGGTAGCTGGGACATCTGGATGATCGAGGATAACAATGGCAGGGAGCCTCGACGCCTGACTACCGCGGACGGCAACGAGCTCTACCCCGTCTGGTCGAACGATGGACGAGACCTGGCATTCACGACGAACCAGGCGGGAAACCTCGACATCTGGTTGGTGGCGACGGACGGGTCAGAGCCGCGGCCATTCATCGAACATCCTTCCGACGAGGTCTGGGGTGTCTGGTCGCCGGAGGGTAACCGCTTCTACTTCGTCTCCGACCGGACCGGGTCTTTCAACGTCTGGGTCTTTGATGAAGGAACGGGCTCGACATCGCAGGTAACCTTCTACGAGGGTCTTTCGCGCGGCATGCCGGAGACCGAGCTCTTTACAAAGATCGCTGTTTCTCCATCACTTCTGATCCTGCCTGTCGAGACCCGCACGGGCGACATCTGGATCCTCGAGCGCCCGAATTAGCCCGGACTGGATCGCCGTCTCGATAGATCGTGAAGCGAGCCGACCAGCGCTCCGCCGAAACAAAGCGTCTGCTATCACGATAGTAGCGACGGTGTGCCCCGAAATCGGTCCGAGTGTCATACAATAACGGGCTGGTGGATTTGCATGTTGGGGGACGCGGACTGCAGGAAGGGAGGGGGAAGCGCATGAGACGGCGACTGTCAGCCGTTGCCGTACTGGGTCTGGCGCTACCTCTGCTTGCATCCGCGCCTGCGCCGGCAGAGCTCAAGGCGCACACGCTGGAGGCCTTTCAGCGCTACGCGGCGGCGACCGAGGCGCGCTTCCTGACCGACGTATCGCCGCCAGGTCCGTTCCTCTACGTCGATCGCCTCACGGGCAAGGACCACGAGGAGGCGTTCGAGGACCTGCAGCGGGGAGAGGTCTTCATCGAGCGCCTACAAACGCGTTCCGAGAATGATGCCGAGATCAAGGTCAAGGACGGTATCTTCCATCACTGGGTTGGCACCGTATTCATCCCCGGCGTAGGCCTCGATGAAGCGCTGGACCTCGTGCAGGACTACGATCGACACGCCGAGATCTACGCCCCCCAGGTCGAGGAGTCCCGCATCGTTGACCGCAACGGTGACAACTTCAAGGTCTTCTACCGGTTTAGGAAGAAGAAGATCATAACGGCGATCCACAATACCGATCACGACGTTCGCTATTTCCGACAGGGGGCAGATCGAGCCTATTCGATCTCGGAGGCTACGCGGATCCAGGAGGTGGAGAATGCTGGAGATGACGACGAGTACGAGAAACCCGTAGGAGACGACAGCGGGTTCCTTTGGGCACTCAACACTTACTGGAAGTTCCTGGAGAGGGATGGAGGAGTTTACGTCGAGTCCGAGTCGGTCTCGCTGACTCGCGGTATTCCATTCTTCCTGTCGTGGATGATCAAGCCGTTCGTCAACAGTGTTCCGCGCGAGCTGCTGGAATTCACGCTCCGCGAGACGCGCGAGGAGCTAGTCGGCCCTGCGGCGTCGGACACCCCGGAGCAAGGGGCTGGGAAGTAGGCGGATCAGAGTTCCCCAGGCTTCTTCATGAACTCGAGTGGGGTGTCGAAGTTAAGGCCCACCTCGAAGACCTTCCTGTCATCGTCCATCTCTTTGGTCACGTTGCTGACTGTTGCCTCGACCGTGGTAGGACGTACTCGGCCGGCTGAATCCATGAAAGTGACCCGACACCTGGAGCCGGCTGGGACAATGCGGTCTACCTTGACTCGAACGCCGGTCATGCTGAGGTTCTTGGTGACCCCGAAAGCGGTAAACGGCCCGAAGTAGAAATCATCGACGTCCAAACGCACGCGGTAGTAGTGGCTTTTGCGCACTGCGGGACGTCGTTCAACACCCATCACGCTTTCAACACTGCTTCCCATTGTATTAGCCCCTTTAAGTCACTATTAGCTCCCCCTGGTTAGGTTCCATTATGGCGATCTCAGGGCACCGTGTTCTACCCCAAAAAGTCGGTCTTCGTTGTCAGAATTGCCAAGGGGTATGGCCAGAACGACCCCAGCGCTAGTCGGGAGGTTTCGAACGATGCCTACTCGACAGGGCCATTGGTGTTCCAAATGGCGCGGGACGAGAGCCAAGTCCCGTCCGGCTGGCGGGCCAGAATCCAGAGAATCTTTCCCTGTTCCGCCATGGTTTCGCCGCCTGCCTTGGGAGTTGCGGCGAAATCGTACGTAGCTCGAGCGTAGGCCCAATCACCGGCGACCTCGATTTCGTCCAGTACGAAGGTCTCCTGCATGTCGTGCGCTGACCAGAAATCCTGCGCTACGGCTCGCTGTGACTCTCTCTCGACAGTCGCCGCGTCAGGCTGCATGAACAAGGCGTCATCGGTGAAGTGGGCGAACCATGCCTCGAAGTCACCCATGTTGATCGAATCTTCCACGCTACGGAAGAAGGCGCGGATCGCCTCGATGTCGGCCTCCCTGGACTGGACGTCCGCCGCTTCGGGGATCGCTCGGTCCTGCGGTCTGTCCGCCGCAGGAGCACAGGACGCGGAGCCGAACAGCGCTGCGAGGATAAGGCAAAGCGCGAGCCATTTCGTGAAGACCGGCACGATGGTCCGCGAGTTTGCTGCGTCTAGAGATTCCATGTCATCCATCTCCCAAATCGGCCGAGCATATCACCTGGCCCAAAGGGCTCTGCCGCTC